>DATMZL010001132.1:0-13891 GCA_035607075.1 Polyangia bacterium | reverse complement strand
TGGTCGTGGACAACCACTCTTTTTCGCTGCGTCTGGGCCGGGTCGCCCGCGCCGGCTTCGGTCAGACCGCGCTGCTCGCGCACCTGCCCCCGCAACCGTCGCTGGACGCGGGCGCGCTGATCACGGAGATCTTGAAGCTGGCCCACACCGCTGACGGCACCGCCACCGGATGCGCCGCGTTCGACGGCGTCCTCTGCCCGGCGGTTGGCAGCGCGGTCGCGTGCCTGGCGAAAGCATGTCCGGACGGGATGGGCGCGCTGACCACGAAGTTGAACAGCGCCTTCGATGCTGCGGACGGGATGGGTCTGGATCTCACCCTCGGGGGCTCGGCGCTGCTCGTCGACCCGCAGGGCAGTGGCTACGCCCGACAGCTCGGCACGCTCACGGACGATCCGACCGCCGCCGCGCGCTGGTCAGTCGATCTGCGTACGGCGAGCGGCCGCGCACGACTGACGACGTCGTTTTACGGCGTGCGCGGGCCGTAGCTTTCGACCTACTCGCGCAAGCGCGCACGCCGCTCGCGGGCCCGCGTCGCGAGGGGCGAATCGCCCGCGCGCGCGATCACCTCGTCCCAGGCCGCTGCCGCGTCGCGGGCGCGGCCCAGGGATTCCAGCGCGACGGCCCGGTTCGTCAGCGTGCCGAGCTCGAAGTCGCCGTGGGCGCGCGCGCGATCGAGCAACGCGAGCGCGTCCGCGGCGCGACCGGCCCCGAGGGCGATCGCCCCGAGCCACGCCGCCAGCCGGGCCTCCTCGTCGGCGCGCAAGCAATTCGACGCCGCCGCGAGCGCGCGCTCGTACGCCGCGAGAACGCGGGGCGACGCCGCGCCGTCGAGCTCGAACATCAGATCGCCGAGCCGGCGCTGCCATTCGCAGTCCGGAACGGGCGACGCCGCCGGCCGCGCTTCGAGCGGCAATGTCGCGGTCCCTTCCTGCGGCGTGAACGTGAAGGTCGCGGGAATCTCGCGGCTGGCGATCAGCGGCGCAAAGCGCGGCAGGCGGCGCACGAACACGCGCGCGTCCTCTTCCCGGAACACGAGCGCGTACACCTCCGGATCCCACCAGGACACGCGCGGGTTGATCCCCGCATACGAGAGCAGCGCGCTGTCGACGCCGTAGCCGTCCATCGCGGCGCTCCATTCGGTGCGGGTCACGTCGGCGCGACCGAGCAAGCGATGGAACGCGGGCGGGTACGCGGGCAGCCGAGGATCCACGAACACGCGGTGCTGCGGATAGCCGCCACCCGGCTCGAACAGCAGGTAAGAGCCGGTCTCGAAGTCGTTGTACATGCGAGCACGCAGGCCGTGCTCGTTGACGAAGGCGATCGCTGACAGCGGCAGCTCGCGCGTGTCGAGGCCGATCCCACCGCCGCCGTGGCCCGCGACCAGCGGCCCCGCCACCATCCCCACCAGCAGCGCCGTCACGCCCACCGACGGAATCGGCGCCGCGGTCAGCACCGGCCAGCGCGCGCCCGCGCGCGCGCCGATGGCCGTCAGATTGACGGCGAACAGCGGCGCCGCGACCAGCGCCGCGTCCGCGGCAAAGCGGATCGAACGGACCGCGAGCAGAACCATCGCCAACACCGGCAGCGCCGCGGTCCACGTCAGCCGGTGGCGCCCCGCCGCGAACAGCGACACGACGAACGCCGCGCCGAAGACGAAGACGGCGGGATCGGACAGCCAGGTCGGCGCGCGGAACTCGTCGACCGGGTGAAGGCCGGGCAACGTCAGGTGCAGGTGGAGGTAGCGCAGCAGGCCGAAGCCGATCGGCGTCGCGAACACGGCCACCGCGGCGGCGAGCGCCGTGAACGCCAGCCGGCGACTGGCTGCTCCCGCGCGAAGCGCGGGTGTGCAGCTATCTCTGAGATGCGCTTTAGCTCCGTTGCGATCCACCCACGCGCCCGCGCCCGCGCAGGCCAGCAGGACCGGCGCCACGAACGCGCCCGCGTGCAGGTTGGCCCACACCGCAACGCCCACGCAAACCGCGACCGCGACGCGCGCAGCGCGCTTCCCCGTCGTCGCGACCAGGCGATCTATCGCGAGCAGCAGGCCGACCGCACCCAGCAACGAGAAGATGTGCGGGCGCTCGACGAAGCGCTCGCGGCCGACGAAGGCGGCGACCGCCAGCGCGAAAGCGGCCGGCGCCGGCGCGACGCCGCGGCGCAAGCAGAGCCAGAACGCGAGCCCGAAGGCGGCGAGCAGCACAACCGTCTTCGCGATGACGATCGCGGGAAACCCGCCGAGCGCGTAGAGCGCCGCCGCCCCGACCTCGAACAGCCAGGCGGCGTCGACGTCCGGGTAGTCCGGATACGTGAACGAAAACAGGTTGCGGCCGGGCAGCCCGTGTTGCGTCAGGATCTCCTGGCCAGCCTTGATGCGAAAGAAGAGGTCGGATTCCGCCATCGGCCGGAGCGAAAGCTCGGCGACCAGGGCCAGCAGCGCGATCAGCGGCGCCACGCGCGCGAGGAAACGCACAGTCTTGAAGCTATTCTTACCACCGTGGTCCGCCGCGCCGTGCTGATGACGACCGCTGCCGCGCTACTGGCGGTCGCGCTCCCCTGCCCTGCGTCCGCCTGCACGACGTTCATGCTCGAGCGTGGCGGCGAGCGCGTCGTCGGGAAGAGCTACGACTGGTACATGGGCCAGGGGCTGGTGATCATCAACAAGCGCGGCGTCGCGAAGCGGGCGTTGCCGGCGAAGCCCGGCGATCGGCCCGCCGAGTGGACGTCCCGCCACGCGAGCGTGACGTTCAACCAGTACGGCCGCGAGTTCCCCGCCGGCGGGATGAACGACGCCGGCCTGGTCGTCGAGATCATGTGGCTGGACTCGAGCAAGTACGAACGTGCCGACCAGCGCCCGACGCTGAACGAGCTGCAGTGGATTCAGTACCAGTTGGACAGTTTCGCGACCGTCGCCGAGGTGATCGCCGCCGCGCCCACGTTGCGTGTGTCGCCCGTCTACGCCGCCGTCCACTACCTCGCCTGCGACCGGAGCGGCGCGTGCGCGGCATTCGAGTGGATCGACGGCAAGCGCGTCGTCACGCCGGGCGCCCGGGCGCTCACGAACCACAGCTACGCGGAGTCGTTCGCCTGGGCATCTCACCAGAAACAACCGCCGGCTGGCGCCGGATCACTCGAACGTTTCGCGCGCGCGGCCCGGCAAACAGCGGCGCCGCCGCCCGGCGATCTGACGTCCGCCGCCTTCGGCGTGCTGGATGGTGTGCGCTGGTCGCACAGCCAGTGGAACATCGTCTACGATCCGGTTCACCTTCGCGTCAGCTTCCGGACGCGCGTGAACCGCACCATCAAGACGCTGGATCTGGGCAAGCTCGGCACGTCGTGCACGGACCCCGTCGCGCTCGTCGACATCGACGCCGATCCGGGCGGAGACGTCGCCGGTCGCTTGCGCCCCTACGACGTCGCAACCAACCGCAACCTGATCGAACGCAGCGTGCGCCGCATTCGCTCGCAACTTCCTGCCGGCGCCGTCGACATGATGGTCGCGTATCCGACGACGCTGGCGTGCAAAGCGCCCTGAGCGCCGGATCAGATCCCGAGGATGTAGCGCTGGCCGCCGCGGACGACGGCGACCAGGGGTTTGCCGCCCCGGGCGACGGCGCGCGCGAGCGCCGCGCGGCTGGCGCGCGTCGTGCCGCCCGGAACGCCCAGCAGATCGCCGGGCGCGACGCCCAGCGCGGCGAGGTGGCCCGGCTCGACGACGAGGAAGCGCTCGTGGCTGTCGGCCAGCGCCTGCATCTCGGCGAGCGACAGCTCCGGGTACAGGCGCTGAAGCGTCTCCAGCTTCGTCACCAGATCGCCGGCGGCGACCGGCGGGACCTCGACGATCAGAGTCCGCCGTCGGGGCGTGTAGATCCGCGGCGCGAACGTTCGCACGGCCTCCTCCAGCGCCTCGTCGACCGCGACGGCCGCGGTCCACTTATCGCCTCTGCCGTGCTCCGACTCGGTTTCGTTGAGCGGCCCGGATTCGATCGCCTCGACGGTCCCGATGATGTCGGGCGCGCCGACGTGACGGACCTCGACGCGCGCGACGTAGTCGACCACCAGCCGCTTCGTCGGGTTGAAGCTCTGAATCGGGTTGGCGCCGCCCACCAGCCGCCGGCCGATGCCGACGCCGAGCGAGAACGTCAGCGCGTTGGCCGCGTCCTCGCCCAGGGCGCGCATCGCCGCCTGTACGTCGCTGTCGCCCGTGCCCGGCAGCTCGTCGGCGATCACGACGCGCCCGCCGGTCAGTTCGATCAGGCTGTCGGCGGCGACGCGTTGCATGCGCGGTTGCGCGCCCGGGCCCGTCCAGTCGATCGCCGCCGGCATCTGCACAATAGTCGCGATGGTCGGCGCGTACGCAGCACCGCCCGGGCGCATCTCGACCGTCGCCCCACATGAAGCCGCGGCGAGCGCGGCGGCGCCGAGAATGCCCGCCAGTCGTGCCATTCAGAACACGACGACCACCGCCGCGTACACCTCGGCGGCGCTGTCGTGCACGCTCGTGAAATCCGACACCGATGCGCCGTAGAGCTTCGGTGTGTAGAGGCCGATGCCGCGGCGGACGGCGAGCCGCAACCGCAGCTCGGTCGCTTCGCCCGCCGGCGAGATCGGGATGTCGGCGCGCGCCCCCGTGTGGATCAGGAACCGCGTGCCGGAGACCGCGCCCGCCGTGGAGGTGCGTCCGTCGCGCTCGAACCCGAGGCCGAGCTCGACGGCCAGGGCGTGGAGGACGCGCATCTCGAAGCTGCGATCGTCGGGGCGATGCCAGCTGCCGGGGCGGAGAACGCCGAACGCGTCCACCGACAGTCGATCGACCGGATCCTGATCGCGATGTCGACCCAGCGCTTGCGACGCGAAGGCGCTGATGTCGAACCCGAGCGGCCCGTCGCCGATGCCCAGCACCGTGAAGAACGACGGGATGGCGCGGACGCTACCGTCGTCGAAGCCGACAGAATCGAGGCTGCCACCCATCCCGACCGCCGCCGACAGCTTGGGGCGCGGCGCCGGCATGGGCGGCGCGCTCTCGGCGACGATCGATTCGTCCGGGCGGGTCGGTCCCCACGTCGACGGCACTGTCGCGGGAACCGGCGGCGCCTCGGCGGGCGGAGGCGGCGGCGGTTCGGCGGGCGGCGGTTGCTCGGCGGGCGCGGGCTCGGCCGGCGGTGCCGGCACGCCCGGCGGTCCACTCTCGGGAGGCGGCGGCGCGGGCGGCGCTTCCGGTTCGACCGTGGGTGCGGGCGGCCGTGTCTGCGCGCGCGCCGGCAGCGCGACGGCGGCTGCCGCCACCGCCAGCAACAGGGAGAACGCGCCCCGGAAACCCATCGCCAACCTTTCTAACACGGGGTTCACAGGGGATGTATTCTCGCCGGGACCGACGCGAGCAACCCGCCGTGGCCGACGAGCCGAATCCTCCAGCCCCCGACAAGCCGCCGGCCGAAAAGGGCCTGGCGGACCTCCTCGTCGAAGCGTTCCGGCTCTACCGCGCGCACGCCCGTCCGATGCTGCTGATCTGCGCGTTTGTGTTCGTACCGGCGTCGCTCGCGAAGTCGTGCGTGATGTCGGCGATCCTGGCCCCGCAGCTGGCGCCCGGCTCGCCCACGCACATGGCCGAGCTGGCGCGCGGCGCCGAGGCATCGGCGCGTGCGCTCGGCGATGCGTATGCGCATAACGCCGACGCGCAAACCATCACGCGCCTGCAGCACGACCACCAGTCGCGGCTGCAGGAGATCGAACGGATCGCCAGCGGATCGGGCCGCTTCGCGTGGCTGCTGAGCGTGCTGGCGACGCTGGTGTCGGCGCTGATCTTCGGCGTCGCCGTCCCGTTGATCTCCGCCGCCGTCACCATCGCGGTCGCCGATCGGGTGCTGGGTGGCCGCAGCGGGTGGGTCGAAACCTGGATGCTGTCGGTCGGCCGTCTGGGGCGGTTGCTCGCAGCGATTGTGCCCGCCGCGGGGCTGATCGCGATCGGCCTGAGGCTGTGGGTGATCCCCGGGCTGGCGGTCGCGTTCGGATTCGCGCTGGTCGCGCAAGTGGCCGTCGTCGAAGGTCTGGGCGGCGCCGCCGCGCTTCGCCGCAGCGTGGACCTGGTCGGCTCCGACTGGCTGCGCGTCGCGCTGCTGGTGGCCGTGTTCGGCGCGCTGATCTGGGCCGCGCGTTGGGTCGCCCAGCTGATCATTCCCGACACGGCGATCTTCATGACCCATCTCGTGGGCGATCTCCTCTCGCTGGTCGTCCTGCCGCTGCCGCTGATTGCCGCCGCGCTGCTCTACCTGGATCTGCGCGCGCGCCGGGACGGCTTCGGCGACGACAAGCTGCGCGCGGCGCTCGCGTCTCTGCGCGCGTAGCCGTTAATTCGGACAGAACGTATCGGCGTCGGCGCAGCCTTGCCAGGCGGGCGCGGTCAGCGCGTAGCTGGCAACCAGGTCCATCCCGCGCAAGGTCATTCCGAAGCGTCCTTGCAACCGGTGCGTGCAAACGACGTCGCTCGGCGCGCACGTCGGCAACGCCACGCGCGCGACCTCGAACCCCGCGCCCGCCGGCGAAAACAGGCTGTCGACGATCGCGAAGCCGTCGAGCGTCACGGTCGCGCCTTGCGGCCGCGCGATGGCGACTGTCTGATCGAAGAACGGCAACACCGCGAACGTCAGGTCTTCCAGCATCTGGTCGCCCGAGATGGCGAGCGACAGGCTCGGCTCACAGTCGATCCCTTGCGTCATCAGGATCGGCCCTCCCGACGCCGTCACGACGAAGTCGCCCGTCCGGATCAGCTCCAGCACCTGGCCAGCTTTCAACTGCGCCGACCCTATCGATCCCCCCGGTCCTACGATGTCGACATCTGTGCGATCGTCCGCCGCGAGGACGCGCCAGATCGACGCCCCCGCTTCGCCGAGCAGCGTATCGCAGGTCGCGGCCTGCGGCGGAAGCGAGGCTGCGACGTACTTGGTGCTCCACGCAAAGACCGGCGGCATCTGCTCGTGCGCCATGTCCGGCGAGTTGATGCGGTCCGCCTGCTGTCCGTACGTCGTCGTGACGTTGCCCGAGAACACCGCGACGGGATAGTCGCTGACGATCTCGGTGCCCGAAAGATCGTCGCCCTCGTTGCCGCTCCACGCCTGGAAGACCTCGCCTTCAGCGAGCTTGATCCCGTCGTACATGCTGTCGGGCGCCAGCGACGGCAGCGAACCCATGATCACCGCCGACGAATGATCGGGCAGCCGCATGGTGACCTTTGTCTCCTTGTCCGCGCGCGTTCCGACGATCAGCACGCGTCCGGCGCCGGTCTCGCTCCCGGCCAGCGCGGCGATCGCTGCGGTTCGCGCCTGCGGATACGTCATCACCCGGTAGTGCGTCCCGAGTGATTGCGCCGGCAGCAACATCGTGCCGGCGGAGCTCAGCGCCGTGTGGTTCACGTCGTCGCTTTCGATCTGCGCCACGGTGACCGGCCGGTTGCTGGTGATGCGCAGCCCGAAGCCGGTGTGCATGGTCTTTTCAACTTGGAGGCCGGCGTACGACAATCGCGCCGTCGTCCGAGGCGCGACCTTGGTCGGCGCGGGCGGGATCCACATGCCGCTCCCGTCCGCCTGCTGCAAGGCCACGGTCGCCGGCTCGTCACCCGGGTTGGTGACCAGGTAGCTGGTCGGCGCCGCGACGTCCGTATCGACGTTGTCCGCCTGGACCGTGTAGAAGAGACATCCCGCGAAGCTGGTCCGATCGCCCTCGGCGGCCGCGCAGGCGGGCGTGATGCACCGGCCACGGCTGCAAGCGCCCTCCTTCATACAGTTGTCGATCACCGGACCGACGAAGCCACCGTTGCACGCCTTGAGCGCCCCGTCTTCGCAGACAGCGGGACCGTTGCAGACAGTCCCGGCGTCGATCGCCCCCGGCTCCCTGTCCCCACAGCCGAGCGGCAGCAGCAGCAGAACCAACAGAGCAGCGCCGCGACTAAGGTGACCGCGAGCAAGGTGACCGCGAGCAAGGTGAGATGTCGGACCAGATCGCGCTACATGACAGTGCAAGGTACGCTTCCGAACGATCGGGGTTCTCGACGGGAATTTCATCAAAAAAAGGTGTGCCGTCGGCCATGACATGCCTTGCCAAGCGCGGTGCGCTAGGGCTACGATTTTGCCACCGTGCCGCGCGCGACGACGGTGGTCTTCGCCCTGGCCCTCGGGCTCACGAGTGGATCCTCGGCGCTCGCGGCCCCGGCGACCGGTAAGGCGCCCGACAATCCGTTCGACGATCGCCGCAGCGACAGCGGCGCCGAGGCGGAGAGCCAACAGCAGAAAGATCAGCAGCAGCAAAAAGACCAGCAGCAGAAGGACGAAAAGGAACAGCCGTCTGGCGAGACGGCCAAACCGCCCGCCGACGAGTCGGCCAGCGAAGAGCAGCCGAGCGACGAAGGCGGCCCGGGCGAAGAAGAGGAATCGGAAGGCAACCTTCACGCGCTGGCTTGCCTCGAAGGCGAGACCGCGGACGGCAAGCGCAAGGGCGTCCAGCGCCGCGACTTCCTCAAGAAGCACCGCTTCGAGCTGGGCGCGGTGGGCGGCTACTACGCGTCCGACGCGCTTTCGTCCACGTACAGCTACGGAGGAGCCGTCGCGTATTACCCGTCGGAAGACTTCGGCCTCGAATTGCTGGTCACGCGGACGCCGATGCACTTCAAGCTGGAGGAGCCGTTCAGCACGTTCGACAACGAGCAGCACTTCACGCCGGGCGTCGCCTACCAGGGCGTCCTGTCGCTGCTCTGGTCACCGATCCACGCGAAGTTCAAGTTCACCGACGCCACGATCATTCACGGCGACATCTTCGCGCTCGCCGGCGCGGGGAGGACGTTTCACGAATCGGTGCTGGGACTGACCTGGGAGGCGGGCTTCGGCCTCAAGCTCTATTTCTCGCGCTTCCTGACCTTCCGGCTCGAGATACGCGACTTCTTGATCCCGCAGGAGGTGCTGGGGCGCGGCCGCAGCACGAACAACATCACGATCCTCGGAGGCCTCAGCCTGTGGCTAGGTTAAAGGTTGGCGTAGCGGTGGCGATCGCGGCGCTGTCGGCCGCGACCGGCGCGCGGGCCGCCGACACCGACGACGAGGCCGAGGAGACAGCGGCCAAGTCCGACGCGGCCAAGGCCGGGGGAGCGGCAGGCGCCGACGCGTGCATCGACGAGGACGTCAAGGCGGACCTGTTCGCCAAGCGCAAGCAACGCACCAGCCGCGAGCGGCTGTTCCAGCAGACCAACCGGCACGAGCTGACGCTGCGAACGGGATACTACGCGTCTGACACCTTCGACGGCGTCGTCTACGCGCAGCAGGCGAAGGTGGGCAGCGTCCCGCTCTACACGTTCGGGATCTTCGCGCTCGCGTACGGGTATCACATGACGGAGGACTTCGCGGTCGAGGCCACCGCGGCCGTCACGCAGCTGACCTCGAAGGGCGGCCCCGAGCTGGAACGGACGTTCGCGGTGCTGGAGAACAAGCCGCGGCGGCAGCTGATGTTCGACGCGGTCCTCGTGTATTCGCTGGCGCACGCCAAGATGCGCTTCGGCGGATCGATCACGCACTTCGACTTCTTCCTCGCCGCGGGCGGCGGGGTCGTCGACTCGGTCGTGTCGAGCGGGATCGCAGGCAGCGGCGGCTTCGGCCTGAAGTTCTTCCTGGGAAAGGCGTTCGCGTTCCGGCTGGACCTGCGCGATCACATTTTCCGGCAGCAGCTACTGGCGGAGCAATTCCTGGTCAACGACATCTCCGCGACCATTGGATTGAGCCTGTTCTTGCCGATACAGGAGTGACGATGGGACTCACCCTCACATTGCTGGGGTTTCTGCTGGCGGCCGATCAAGATGGGAACCCTCAAAGGGTTCCCAAACCCTCCCGCGATGTTACGCGGCGAGCGGAGCTCGCCGGCTCCGCACGCGATCGGCTGCCGGCGAACGTGCGCGTCGCCGCCGCGCCTGCCCCGAGCGCGCGCGCCGCCGCGCCGGCCGCGGAAGATGAAAACGCACCCGCGAAGGCGCCACCCGCGCCGCCGTCCGTTCCGGCGACCATCGACGTCGCGAAGCTGCGCGCCGAGTACGATCGCCTGCGCGACGCGCTGTTTCGCGCCCGGGCGCGCGCCGAGCTGGTCGAGGAAGGCGTGTACCAGTCGAAGATGGGGGCCAAGATCCGCTGGAAGGGCGCCCCCGACTTCATCCTCCGGCGCGCCGAGGTGCGCCTGGACGGCACGTCGATCTGGGATTCGGGCGAGAAGCCGCTGGTCGACGAGCACATCAACGTGTCCGAGCGGCCGATCAAGCCCGGGCCCCACGGCATCACCATCCGTCTCGAGGTGCGGCCGGGCAAGAAGAGCGAGAAGGAGCACGAGGGCCTCGGCTACGAGATCGAGCACAGCTTCGTCGTCAACATCCCCGACGGCAAGCGCACCACCATCGAGATCACCGCAGACGACGACGGCGACCTGCCCGAGTACGAATCGGAGATCGAAGTCGAGATCGAATCGGAAAAGTAATGCTCGGCCTGTTTCTCGTTCTCCTGCTGCAGAAGACTGAACCGGCGCCTCCGCCGGCGCCGCCGCCCGACCCCATGGGCCAGTATTTGGCGGATCTCGAGAAGGCGGGCGTCCTGAAGGGCGACCAGGAAGCGCCGACGCTGGAACACCTAAAGGCTGTGATCGCGGAGGCCGAGGACGATTTGGTCACGGGCAACGCCGAGATCGCGAGCGTGAAGCTCTTCAAGCTGATCGAGTCGCCGCGCTACGCGAAGTTCGATTACGCGCCCGAATACGCGATCGCCGAGCTGACGCTGGCGCGGTCGCTGATCCGCGCGGGCGGCTACAAGTCGGCGGAGCGCTACCTCTTGCGGGTGCTGGGGCGCGGGACGAAGTCGCCGGCGTTCGCGCCCGCTTACCGCGCGATGGTCGACATCGCGCTGGAGACGCACGAGCAGGCCGAGATCCTGGCGGTGCTGGAGCACTTCGGCCGCGACTTCGAGGCGCGCGGCGGCGTGATGCCGAAGGACAGCGAGAAGGAATTCACGTATCTGGCGGCCAAGGTCGCGTACGAGGCGGGCGACACGTCGCGCGCCGAATCGCTGTTCTCGGGCATCGATCGCCAGTCGCGCTTTTACGCGGCGGCGCTCTACTTCCGGGGGCTGATCCACGCGCGGCGCGGGCACTACGCGTCGGCGCGGCGATCGCTGTGCGAGATCGTCGAGCAGGTCGATCAGAATCGTTTCACCTTCTTCATCGACGGCCGCTACTACGGCATCAAGGACCTCGCGTACCTCGCGCTCGGGCGCATCTCGCACGAGCAGGAGAAGTACGATGACGCCTACTACTTCTACTTCCGCGTCCCCGAGGATTCGGAGCGCCTGCCCGAGGCGCTGTTCGAAGCGTCGTGGTCGATGTTCCAGGCCGGCGAGTACGAGGCGGCGAACGCGTTCCTCGAGGAGTTCGATCGATCGTTCAGCAAGACGCCGCTGGCGCCGGACGTGATGCTGCTGCACGCGATGATCAACCTCAAGTCGTGCCGGTTCGATGACACGCGCGCGACGCTGGACAAGCTGGTCAAGACCTACGGCCCGCTGCAGGAGAAGGTCGCGGCGCTGCTCAAGGATCCTGACAAGCGGCTCGCGTTCTACCGGCGCCTGCTCAGCAAGCGTTCGATCGCGATGCCGCGCGATCCGATCATCGAGCTCCTCAAGATCGATCCGCGGTTCTTCAAGTTCTACAACGACATCCTCGCGCTCGACCGCGAGGCGGGGTTGATTCCCAGCGAGGTCGCGGTGTGGGACGAGCTGACCGCGCACGAGAAGGGCACCGCCCCGTCGAACGCGAGCGAGGCCGTACGCCTGGTCAACGACGTGGAGGCGCTGCGGCCGCTGGCGGCCGGCGATCCGGAGATGGAGAGCCGGGTCGCGGATCTCGCCGACCAGACCCGCCGTGCGGCGCGGCTGACCAACGTCGGCAGCGGGCCGTTCGCCAAGGAGGCCGAGGCGTCGCTGGCGCTGGCGACCGAGGCGCGCAAGCTGCGGGCGCAGCTGGTCGCCGCCACCAGCACGATCGCGAACAAGGCGCTCGTCGATCTGGACAAGCGGCTGCGCGAGCTGCTGCGGCGGGCGCGGTTGACCCACATCGACGCGGTCATCGGTAAGAAGAAGAAGCTGGAGATCGAGATCGCGAACCTGCGCCAGGGCCGCTTCCCCGCCGATCTTTTCGCGACGCTGCAGCTCGAGGGGCTGATGGGCGACGACGAGGAATACTGGCCGTTCGAAGGTGAGTACTGGTCCGACGAGTATGAGAACTACAAGTAAAACGATCGCGTTGGCGCTGCTGCTCGCGCTGACGGCGGCGCCGCTTGGCGCCGATGCAGCCGCCAAGAAGAAGGCCGCCGCCGCCGATAAAGGCGACAAAGGCGACAAGGGCGACGACGCCGACGAGAGCAGCGATCCCGAAGTGAAGCTGCCTCCGGTGCTGCTCAAGGCGCTGCACGAGAAGGAGGCCGAGGTCACCGCCGCCCGTCGCGAGGCAATCGGCCTCATCGAGAGCTACCTGCGCGACAGTCCGCATTCGAAGGAGCAGGCCGAAGCGCTCTACAAGCTCGCCGAGCTTTACTGGGAAGAATCGAAGGCGGTCTACCTGGAGAAGATGGGGAAGTACCAGGACGCGGTGTCGGCCTGCCACGCCGATCGCGCGAACTGCCCGCACGTCCCGCGCAAGCCGCCCACCGTCGATCTCTCGCAGGCGCAGGCGGTCTATCTGCGCCTCATCAACAACTATCCGAAGTTCCGCAAGATCGACACGGTCATTTACCTGTACGCGTTCTCGCTGCGCGACCAGGGCAAGATCGGCGAGTCGATCAAGTACTTCCAGACCATCCTCGATAAGTACCCGCGCTCGCGTTACACCGCCGACGCGTGGATGGCGATCGGCGAGTACCGCTTCTACGAGCAGCAGAACTACAAGAACTCGCTCGAAGCGTACGAGAAGGTGCTGCAGCATCCGAAGTCGCAGCTCTATGACCTGGCGCTGTTCAAGACCGCCTGGTGTTACTGGAAGCTGGGCGACACGACGAAGTCGGCGCAGCGCTTCAAGGACGTCCTCGACCTCGCCAAGAAGAAGGCCGGGCGCACGGAGGAGCAGCAGAAACGCGCGGCCGAGCTGCAGGGGCAGGCGCTGGACTACCTGGTCGAGCTGTTCACCGAGGACGACACCAAGAGCGCGCACGACGCGTTCGAGTTCCTGGCGCAAATCGGCGGCAAGCAGTACTCGCGCAAGGTGCTCAAGCAACTGGCCGACACGGTGTTCGATCAGACGCGCTACGAGCGCGCCGTCGAGGCGTACAAGCTGCTCATCGAGCTGGATCCCAACAGCGCGGAGGCGCCCGACTACCACGGCCGCATCGTCGAGTCGTACCAGCTGCTGGGCGACGTCAAGACGGCCGTCGCCGAGATGCGCAAGCTGGCCGCCAACTACGGCGGGCGCAGCGCCTGGGCGACCGCCAACAAGGATCGCCCCAAGACCGTCGAGCACGCGCGCACGCTGGCCGAAGGGTTGATCCGCAACCTCGCCAAGACGATGCACGCGGAGGCGCAGCAGAACGAGAAGGCGACCAAGGTCGTCGACAAGGAGCGCTACGCGCGCGCGGCGGAGGCGTACGAGTTCTATCTGGTGAACTTCCCCGACGCGGGCGACGCCGTCGAGCTCCGCTACCTGCGCGCCGACATCCTCTACTTCAAGCTGGGCAAGTACGAGGAGGCGGGCCGCGAGTACCTGGCGGTCGGCAAGACGCAGCCGGTGAGCAAGTTCCACAAGGACGCGTTGCTGCAGGCGATGGGCGCGTTCGAGAAGGTGCGCAAGCCGGGCAAGCGCGAGATCACCGAGAGCGATCGCCTGTTCGGCGAGG
>DATMZL010001153.1:0-6522 GCA_035607075.1 Polyangia bacterium | reverse complement strand
GCGCGGACGACGTGCTCGAGGGGATCCCCTTCGGCACGCTGTTCGAGCTGGCTGCGCCCGACATCCTGGTTCCCGTCGGCATGCGACTGATCCCTGCCGTGTCTCCCGCGCTGCTCGTCGAACGGCTCGGGGCCACGGAGGGCAACGCCGTGGTGTTTCCCGATCGATCGAGCCCGCCGTTTCGCGTTCCCGCTGGTGCGCTTTTGCCCCTGGAGCTGCGCGTTGTCGGGGCGCTGAAGCCGGCGCGCGCCGATCGCGTGGTCGAGACCGGTCGCGAGGAGTCGCCGGAAGAGCCGGTCGAGATCGAGAACCGTCCCATGGGGCCGATGCCGCTCTGGGGCCTGCGCCGGTCGACGCCGGGGGGCTGACCGCCGTGCGGCGCTTCGTGTCCGACTTCTTGCTTCCCGTCGTGAAGGGCGGGGCGGCGCACGTGGGACGCCCGATGGGGCTGGACGCGGCGCTGCGGATGCTGCGCGATCTGCCGGCCCTCGAAGGCGACGCGCTCGAGAGGCTCGCCACGGCGCGCGTCGCCAGCGCGACGCGGGTGGCGCCGACGCCCGCGGCCCCGCCGTTCGACGAGACCACGCTGCGGCTGGGCGCGGCGCTGCACGACCTGCTGGCGCTCGGCCACCCCGAGCTGGGCGGATCGCGATCGCGCCGCACCGATCGCGTCGCCGCGGCGGCGCTGGAGCTGGCGTCGGTGGGCGCGCCGGCGACCGCGCGCGAGGCGGTCAACCGGCACTCGCTGCTGGCGCGCCTGCCGGAGATCGTGCGCATCGATCGCATCGTCTACTTCTGGCTCGGGCGCCAGACGTTCGTCGGGCGCCGCCCGCCCCCGCGCGTGACGGCCATGCCCACGCTGCGGCGCGTGCGCATCGAGCAGACAAGCCGCAGCTGGCTGCGCGAGATCGGCATCCCGGTGGTGGGCCGTCAGGCGTTCCTCGCGCTGAACGTGGCGAGCCCGCTGGGTGAAGCGCTGGATCCGCTGCGCCTGGACCCACCCATCGCCTGGGGCCGGATCCTGCCGGTGCTGCAGTTTCCTGCGCTGGCGCGCGTGGTCGCTGGACAGGCGGTGGCGATCGGCGTCGACCGATCGGGTGACGCGCTGGCGGACGCGCTGTATCGCTTCTCGTCATTTCATGATCCCCAGCCGGGTTTGGACGCGTCGCCGGACGCTGTCGCGTTCGCGCTGCGGTTCCTGGCCCACATCGTCTGGCTGGACGTACTGTTCGGGACGCCGGTTACCGAGCGGACCGAATCGGAGGACATCGATCGTTCGCTCGAGCCGGGGGTCGATCTGGCCGTCATGCTGACGGCGGCGTCGCGGACGTCGCGCGCGCTGGTCTGGCCGTCCGACGTCAGCGACAGCGGCGATCTCGCCGATGCGTTCAGGGCCCGACTCGACGCGCTGGCCATGCGGGCTCACATTCACGGGATGCCCCGATATTCGGCCGCGGTCGGCATCGCAGAGCTGGCCGCCGCACCGACGACGAGTCCCGCCGCGACATTGCTGGGGGGACCCTGAGAGGGTCCCCGACCCCCGCGACGGACTCCGCTGGGCAAAGCCCAGCTTCGTCCACGCGACGCTCTCCTACGGTATGATGGCGGGTCCATGTCGGTGAGCGAACCCATAGCGTCGCGGCGAATGCTGTCGCTGGACGCCGACGTGTTGCGCATCGCGCAGAAGGTACGCGATGTGGGTCGGGCGCTCGACGAGCGCTACCTCGACAAGGGCGAGCTGATTCGCATGCTGCTGGTGACGCTGGTCGCCGGCGAGCACATGCTGATCGTGGGTCCCCCCGGCACCGCGAAGTCGGCGATGGTGCGCCAGCTCGCGCGGTTCATCGACGCGCGTTACTTCGAGTACCTGCTGACGCGGTTCTCCGAGCCCAACGAGATCTTCGGCCCGATCGACATCAAGGCGTTCCGCGAGGGCACCTACCTGCGACGGGTCGAAGCGATGCTGCCCGACGCGGACATCGTCTTCCTCGACGAGATCTTCAAGTCCAACTCGGCCATCCTGAACTCGCTGCTCAGCATCCTCAACGAACGGCGGTTCTTCACGGGCAGCGCCAGCATCCAGGTTCCTCTGTCGTCGCTCTACGGCGCCACCAACGAGATCCCCAACGACGACGCGCTGTCCGCGGTGTTCGATCGCTTCCTGGTGCGCACGCTCTCGGACAACCTGGACAGCTTTCATTTCAACGGCCTGATCGAGCGCGGTCTGCGCGGGGAGATCGAGAGCCTGGCGCAGGACGGGGGCGTGGCGGATGAGGCAGCTGTCGAGGCGGCGCGGCCCCTGGTGTCGCTGGCGGAGATCCGGCTGCTCAAAGCGCGGCTGGCGCGCCATCTGCAATTCCCCGACGACTTCCTGGCCCGCTACAAGGGCCTTGTCTTCCAGATCCGGTCCGAAGGCGTGACGCTGAGCGATCGCCGCGTCGTCAAGCTGCTGAAGCTGTTCGCGGCCAGCGCGCTGATCGACGGCCGGCCCACCGTCGACGACGGCGACTTCTTCGTCCTGCGCCACGTCTGGAACAGCGTCGACCAGATTCCAATCGTGGAGGATATCGTCGGCCCGGTGCTGGAACGCTACCGCCGCGATCATCCCGAGGCGCGCGTGCGCCGCCCGAGCGCGCGCGATCTCGACGGCATCCTCGCCGAGCTGGGCGTGATCCGCAGCTTGCTGCTCGGCGGCGAGCCGCTGTCCGATGTGCAGCTGTTCTCGCAGCTGCGCAACCTGCAGGAGATCCGCGCCGCGCTGCAGGCGATCGGCACCGACACGGCCCAGACGATGGCGGGCGAGGTCGACAAGCTGCTTGAAGGCGTCTTCGAGTCGTCCAAGTGGAGCGGCTGAAAAGAGGGAGAAATGAGGATGGGAACCCTCAAAGGGTTCCCAAACCCTCCCGCGATGGTACGCGCCGGGCGAAGCCCGGCGGCTCCCCACACGATCCCCGACGCGATCGCGGTCCTGATCGTCCGGCGGCGCCGCCTCGACAGCGGCGTGCGTTCTCGACGCTGGGCGGACCGGTCGAGCTCGGCGGCGAGGCGGAGGCGGCGCGCACGCTGGGGCGCCTCTACGACGTGGAGCGATCGCTCGAGCGCGCGCTGACCCACGGCTTTCACAGCTACGCGGGGCGATTGCATCCGTCGATCGCGCGCGGCGCCATCGCGGCATTCACCGCGCCGGGCGACACCGTCGTCGATCCGTTCTGCGGCAGCGGGACGGTGCTCGTCGAGGCGATGGGCCTCGGGCGCCGCGCCGTCGGCATCGACGCCAGCCCGCTCGGCGTCGCGATCGCGCGCGCGCGGACGACGCTGCTGGGCGACGACGGGTGCGAGCGGCTCGTCACGGAGGCCGCCGGCATCGCCGAAGAAGCGGGTGAGCGGGCGCGCAAGCGGCGGCGGCCCGAGGTGCCGCGCTGGGCGAAGAAGGAGATAGCCCGCTTTCACGCCCACGTGCTCTTCGAGCTGCTGGGGCTGCGCGAGCTGGTCATGGCGGCGGCCGACGATCCCGTGGGCCGCGCCTTGCGCCTTTGCTTGTCGTCCATCCTCGTGAAGTTCATGAAGGCCGGTCCGTCGGCGCCGCGCGACGGCGAGGCGAAGCGGATCGCACGGGGCATCCCGTCGCGGATGTTCGCCGATCGCGCGGCGGAGCTGGCGCGCGGTCTGGCGGCGCTCGAACGGCGGACGCCGGCCGGGACGCCGGCACCCGAGGTGGCCGAAGGGGACGCGCGCGCGCTGCCGATGCCGGCGGGCAGCGCCGCGTTCGTGCTGTCGTCACCGCCTTACGCGGGGACTTACGATTACGCGGCGATTCACGACGCGCGGTTTCTGTGGCTGGGCCTGTCCGAGAAGGCGTTCCGCCGTCTTCAGCTCGGGGCGCGCGCCGAGGCCGTCGGTGACGTGGCAGGCAGCGGCTGGCGCGCGCAGCAGGCCCGCTTCATGGCGGAGATCGGCCGCATCCTGCGCCCGGGCGGCCGCGCGCTTCTCGTCGTGGGCGACGGCGTCGTCGACGGGCGCGCCGAGAACGCCCCCGACGGCATCGCCGAGGCAGGGGCGCCGGCCGGGCTGGCGCCGGTCGCGCGCGCATCGCAGGCGCGGCCGCTGCACGATCGCCGCTTGCAGGAGATCTTTGCGGGCCAGCCCCGCCGCGAGCATTTGCTGCTGCTGGAGAAGACTCCGGCGTAGAGCTCCGGGCTCGGTCGCCTCAAACCTGTAATCGCTTCACCTGAGGCTAGAAGAACCGTACGTTGTCGATGGTGACGTCGACCTCGCAGCTGTTGTCCAGCCCGGTCTCCGTCGTGAACTGCCACTGCACGCCGGTCAGGCGGCTCTTGTCGATGCCAACCAGCGGGCTCCCGCCGGTCGGGGCGCCAGTCCCCGTGAACGGGATCTGCATCGTCGTCGTCGCCGGCGTAATCGCCAACGACAGCTGAGGCGAGTACGACCCCGGCGGACCCGATCCCTTGGCGGGATCGTTGGTGTTGTCGGTGTGCGCGCTGTCGGTGGTCGAGTATTGGGCGGTGCAGCCAGTGCCCGCGACGGTGCCGCTGATGTCGAATTGGACGCCGGTGTGAATCGTCGCGTCGACGCAATCGGTCCCGAGGAAGTTGCCGTTGAAGAAGATGCCCACGCCCCAGTACTGCGCCGTTGCCATTCCCATCGTCGTCGCTCGGAAGTGCAGGGCGCCGTTCGTGAACGTCAGTTCGGGGGAGCCGGAGCCGGACGGGGCCGCGTAGGTGAACGTGCCGCCGATCGGGATCACCGGCATTCCGTCGGGTCCGTTGAAGTCCGCGATCAGCGGATCGCCGGGCGGGAAGTCGCTGAACTGGCAGCCGAGGGGCGGGCCGCCCCTGCCGCCGGCGCCGCCGAAGCCGCCAGCGCCGATGTTGCCGGAGCCGCCAATGCCGATCATCCCGGTCGAGCCGCCGATCGGAGCGCCGCCCCGTCCGCTGACGAAAGAGCCGGCGAACCCCGAGCCGATCGAGCCCGCGAACCCGCTGGTTCCGCCGAAGCCGCCCATCCCGCCGAAGCCGCTGATGTTGCCCACCGTCACCGCGGCGCCCACGCAGCGGGGTTGAACGCCGTTCGTCGAGCAGACGTAGTGGCCCGACTGGAAGCCGCTGCACGAGAGCGACGCGCATTCACCATTGAAGGTGCACGGCTCGCCGGCCCGCTTGGTGCCGGGCATGGTGCAAACACCCGCGGCGCACAGCGCGGGACTGGCGCATCGGTCGAAGCACTTCTCTCCGAGCCCTGGGATGGCGCCGCACGTGCCGATACCATCTGCTTGCGTTGGATGGCAGGCGAGATCGTCGCGGCAGGGCGGAATCGCGATCGCTCCGCACGCCTCGCCAGCGGTCCCGGACGGCTTACAGGTCCCGGAGAACCGCTGCTCGCACGACAAGGCCAGGGCGGGATCGGGATCGCACAGCGGCGGGCGGTTGAAGTTGCAGGGATCGCCGGCGCGCGGGTAGTGCCGGCAGGTAAACGTGCTCTGGTCGTCGCAGAAAAGACCCAGCTCGGGGCTGCACCCGCTTGTGACGATGCCTGTCAGCGGATCGAAGTTCGTCGTGCACGGGTCCCCTTCCTTGTTTGGAGGGCCGCACACGAAGTCCGGCGCCCGGCAGGAATGGTTCGGCTCGCAGTCGGAGGAGTCGTTGCAGCGGTCGCCGTCCTTCTGGTACGGGATGCAAAGACCGGGGCTCGGGAGCAGCTGCACCGGCATCGTCTGGCCGCCATAGCCGCCGTTGTAAATCGGCGGCGGCGGGGGACCGCCGACGCAGCGCGATCCGGCGACGCACTCCTGGGTCAAGTTGCAGGCCTGGTTGTTCGCGACGTGGCCGACGAAAAGGTTGGGGCAGTACTTCAACGCGGTGCCGAGGTCCGGCACCGAACTGACGTTCGTCGGGACGTAGGCGCCCAGCTGCACATTCCCGGACACGTTGCACGCCGCGCCCGCGATGGCCTTGACGCATTCGTCCAGGGCCGCCGGATCGACGGTGATCCGTCCCTGCGCGAGGGCGCCCTCGATCGCGCCCAGCTGTTCGCGCGCGGCGAGGGTCGCGTAAGGGAGGCACTCGCTCTCCGTCGTGTAGCGATCCGACGTCACCAGCGACAGCTCGTAAGGCGAGCAGCAAGACAGCTGATGCGTACAGAACGCCGTCGCGAGCTCCTCAGCCAGCGGCACGACGGGCCGGGCGTCGTCGCACGTCTGCAGGGTCAGAACGGCGACGGAAATCAGCAAAAACGATCGCGGTCCTATTCTAAGCGTGCGCATCGGCGGCCTCCGACCGTGCCCGACGAGCGTAACACGGGATCGCGTTCCCCTCCTCGTGTAGCTTTGGAGGGTGGCAGAGGAAAACCGCAACGAAGGGGAGCTCAGACGCCAGCTGGCGACGCTTGCCTATTCGCAGCTGCGGGGGGCGACCGCAGCGGACGCGGCCGCGGCGGTCGGCTGGTGGAACGTGCTCGCGCGCCTCGGGTTGCCGCTGCCGCTCGTCGTCGTGCACGATTTCGGGC
>DATMZL010000080.1:0-18779 GCA_035607075.1 Polyangia bacterium | reverse complement strand
CGCCCCCGCCCCCGCTCGTGCCGCCCGCACCACCGCGCCCTCCTTCACCGGTGGTGCCGGCGCCCGACATCCCGCCACGGCCGGGGTCGCCCGACGAACCGCCCGTTCCCGCGACGGGCGTGCCACCCGCGCCATTGCCGGCGGCGCCGCCTGTCGACCCGGCGGTCCCGCTCGGCTGCGATCCCCCTGCGCTCGCGCCGGCCACGCCTCCGCCTACGCCCCCGACTGATCCACCGTTCCCACCGTTCCCCCCGCTCCCGCCGGACGCTGATCCACCTGCCCCCGTCGTGGGCGCACAAGCCCCGACGAAGGCAAGACAGGACATGACAACTACAGCCGCAAGCGACCTCATCCCCTCGCTTAGGGGGCGGCTCGCGAAAATTGGTGCAATGCTGCGCGCTCGAGCCGCCGCGTCTACAGCGAGCCTGTGGGCGTCACGCGCGCGAGGCTGACCGCCGCGTCGTCGACGTAGATCGTGCCTTCGGCGGGCGAGAAGCCGTAGCTGCTGCTGCAGAGACTCCAGTAGACGGTGTTGTTGATGCCGAACGGGCGCGCAATGTCGTAATTGATTTGCCCGTCGAGCCAGATGACGAGTCGCCCGCGGTCGTCGGAGAAGTTGCGATACAGCACCTCGACGTGAAACCAGCGCCCGATCGGAAGCGCCATCGCCGTCTGCGGTGTCGGCGATCGCAGATACGCCGCGCGGTGGTCGTAGACCGACAGGATCAGCTCGCCGCCGGGCAAGCTGCGCACGTCGACGTCGATGATGTAGCGACTGGTGGACGGATCGTTCGCGTCCGGGCCCTTGAACTGCATGATGGTCCAAACGGCCGTCAGCGCATACGGCTCGGGGATGTAGTACCAGGCGCTGTAGTACGCGTCCGCGGGATAGGCGGATTCACGCCAGACGCGCGAGGCGGCGACGTCGGCGACGGCCGTGTTGGTCATCTTCACCGAATACGCGCCGCTGTGCGCGAGCTCGGTCGTCGCGCCGATCGCCGCCATGGGCGCGTCCGCCGCCGATCCACCCTGGCCGTCGCCGATCCATTCGCTGAGGTCCCCGCCTTCGTGGCGCGCCTCCCAGAGAATTTCGCTGCCGAAGTCGATGCGCCGGCCGCAGCCGCCCACCGCCAAGGCAAGGACGACGGCAACGGCGATCGTCAGGAGGCGAACCCGCAGTTCCGGCACGCGGCATAGAATATCGCGATGCGCGCATGGGCCGCACCGATCGTGTGCCTCGCGGTGATCGCGTGCCGAGGCCCGGCGGCTGCTCCGACCGACGCGGGCATCGAGGATGCGGCACCGACCGGCGAGCCGCTTCCCCCCGTCGACGGCGGCGCCGGCTACGCCCTCAGCTTCGACGGTCTCGACGACTACGCCACGGCCGGGAACGGCGGCTTCACGACGGCGATGGGCACGACGACGATCGAGCTGTGGGTGCGCTTCGAATCGGGCGGCACCGATCAGGACTTCATCGTGCTGCGCCTGAACTTCGAGAGCGGCCTCCGCATCGGCATTCACGCCGGTACGATCGCCGCGCGCCGCATCTACGGCGATCGCGTGCTGACCGCCGCGCCGGCGCTGCCGTCGGCGAACGAATGGCACCACGTCGCCTATACGTTCGACTACACGACGAACGTCCTGTACGTCGACGGCGTGCAAGTCGACGCGCAGGCGACGCCCACCGACGACCGCACGCCGAACCAGGTCTGGCTCGGCAGCATCGACGGCGTGAACGCCCTCTTCCGCGGTCAGATGGACGAAGTCCGCGTCTGGACCGTCACCCGATCCCCCGCCGAGATCCGAGCCGACATGAAGCACGGTCCGGTCGCGCAGGACGGGGTCGACGCGTTGGGCGATTCGATCAATGGCCTGGTCGCCTACTGGACCTTCGACGACGATCGGAGCGGTGGGCGCTCCGCGGACCGATCGGGACATGGCAACGACGTGACGCTGGGCGACGGCGTCGCGCAGCGAATGCCGGTCCGAATCCCGTCGGACGCCCCCGTATCGGACTAGCTGCTCCCGCGCCAAGCGCGGGTGTGCAGCTATTTCTGAGATTTGCTCTATTCGCCGCAGCGAACGCGGCGGTGCACCAGTTCTTCGCGCTGGTGCCCTTTGCCGATAGGGGTGCCGATGTCCGCAAAGTTCCGCTCGTTCGTCGTCATGTGGCCTCTTGTCGCGGGCGCGCTCGCCGGTTGCGCGCCGGAAGCAACGCCCGACGGCATGGACGGCGGTGCGATCGGCGGCGCCGCCGGAACAGGTGGCGCCGGTGCGGGCGGAAGCACAGGCGCGGCGGGCGCGACCGGAGCCGCCGGCACAGGTGGCTCGATCGCGGGCGGCGCCGGTGGCGGCGCGGCCGGCGGGACCGGCGGCGCAGCCGGCGCGGGCGGGTCCGGCATCGCCGGCGGGTCGGGCATCGCGGGCGGGTCCGGCAGCGGTGGTGTCGGCGGAACGGGCGCCGGCGGAACCGGTGGCGGCGCGACCGCCGGCCGCGGCGGCTCTGGCGGCGGAGGATCCTCCGGCAGCGGAGGTCCCGGTGGCGCAACCGCGGGACGCGGCGGCGGTAGCGGCAGCGGTGGAACGTCAGGCAGCGGCGGCGCCGCCGGCGCAGTTCAAGGTGGCGCGGTGATCATCAACGATCGGTTCTGGAAGGACACAGGCGGTACGCCGATCTATTCGCAGGGCGGCGGCGTGCTGCAGGTCGGCGACACGTACTACTGGTACGGCGTGAAGTACGGCGGCGCGGTCACTTACGCCGCGAGCCCGACGGGCAAGAACGACGACACCTCTTTCGCGGGCATCACGATCTACTCGTCGAAGAACCTCGCCGACTGGAAGCTCGAGAACACCGTCAAGCCCTCCAACACCGGCGGCTGGTTCGGGCGTCTCGGCGTCGTCTACCACGCGGCCACGCAGAAGTACGTGCTGGTCGCGCAGGGCGGCGGCGGCCTCTATTTCGCGACCAGCAGCACGCCCGCGGGCAACTTCGTCTACAACAACGTCCAGACCAACCTGCCCGGGATCGTGAACGGCTCCACCGGCGATCAGACGATGTTCCAGGACGACGACGGCCAGG
The DNA here is from genome assembly GCA_035607075.1 of Polyangia bacterium. Classification (GTDB taxonomy): domain Bacteria; phylum Myxococcota_A; class Polyangia; order Fen-1088; family Fen-1088; genus JADGRB01. The sequence goes on along the minus strand of DATMZL010000080.1, from coordinate 15,700 downwards.
CGTACCTGATCAGCTCCAGCAGCAGCGGCCGCGCCAACCGCTACGTTTCGCCGCTGCGCGCCTCCGACTTCCTCGCCGTCGAGAACGCGGTGCTCGTCTACAAGGGCGGCGGCCGCGAAGGAAACTGCCTGTTCAAGTACGACGGCTATTACTACTTCTGCTCATCGGACCTGCACGGCTGGAACGCGTCGTCGAGCTACTGCGTCTCCGCGCCCAACATCCGCGGCCCGTACGGCGCCGAGTTCGTGATGGGCGGGACCGATCGCGACTTCAGCCACGTGACCCAGACCGGCTTCTTCGTCGCGGTGAAGGGCAGCGCGCAGACAACGATCATCTTCGCGGGCGATCGCTGGAGCGACTTTGCCGGCAACGGCGCCGGCTACAACCAGTGGATGCCGCTGTCGTTCAGCGGCCGGACGCCGCGCATGGAGTCGCTGACCCACTGGTCGATCAACGCAGCCACCGGCGCTTGGAGTGTCGACCCGCGCAACAACTACGTCCTCAACCCGTCGTTCGAGGCGGATCGCGTCGCCATGACGACGCCCGCGGGGTGGACGACCAGCAACGGCTCCAACGTTCAGACGCCGCACGGCCCGGGGCGATGGTCCTGGCAGCTCACCGGCACCTCCAGCCTGAGCCAGACGATCGCCAACGTGCCCAACGGAACGTACACGCTCTCGGCCTGGGTCAGGCCGGGCAGCGCCGGCGCGCAGCTCGCCGCGCGCGGATTCGGCGGCACCGACAAGACCACGTCGCTCGCCGCCTCGTCGTCGTGGACGAACGTCAGCATCACCGACATCGGTGTCAGCAACGGCCAGTGTCAGGTCAGCGTGACCACGTCCGGCCAGACCGTGCTTGTCGACGACTTCGTTCTTTCGCGCCAGTGACGCCGTGATGGATCGCCCGTCAGAACGAGAGCGCCGCGCCAAGCTGGCCCCCGACCCACAGGGACGGCGTGTGGCCCACGACGCCCGCCGGCGTCGTCGCGAGCTCGTACGATCGCGGGAAGTAGATCGCGTGCGCGCCGATGAACGCCGCCAGGCGGCGAGAGCGCGTGACGACGCGGAGCTCGACAGCCGCACGCGCGCCGACCTCGACGCGCGTGCCTTCGCCGCGCACGGGCGGGTTCACGCCTTCGATCTCGAACACCGCGGCGGCGACGCCGGCGGCCGCCCCGAGCTCGACGGCGCGGTGCACAGGCTGGCGGAACGCGAGGCTGGCGTCGATCGGTATTCGTCGCTGCCGCACGTTCACACCGGCGAGCGAGAACCCCGCGCCGGGCTGGACGCCGAAGCCGAGCTCGCCGGCGAGCCGCCGCTTCTGCAGCGCGAGGCGCACCTCCGCGCCCGGGCTGACGATCGACGGCGCGTCCAGCACCGCGGGCGCGACATCCAGCACACCGGCGAGCGCGATCGACAGCCGCCACGCCGGCGCCTGGACGGGTGGCGGCGGCGGCGCGGCCACGATGACCGGCGGCGGAACGAGAGGAGGTGGCGGCGGCGCGGGCGGTGACTCCATCAGCAACTCGGGCGGCACGAGCGTGAGCACCACGAACACAGCCGCGACCCGGGCCCGGTGCGCGCAATCCCGACCCACGTCGCGATAGAGGCGCGTATGAGTCACCCCCTCGACCACGACCTGCACCTTGTAGCTGTCACCCTGATCCGCGACGTTCACCTCCGCGCCCCGCCGCGGGGCCGGGATGGCGCGTCGCGGAATCAGCGTCTCGATCGTCTGAGCGACCGCGTCAGCTGCGGGACAGTCGCCAATCGCCGCGATCCGCGGCGCGTCGTCCACGCGTTGCTGCGCCCACACCGCCGAATGCATGCACACCACCAAGACCCACAACGAGACCGATCCGACGACCAGCGCGGCGCGCGTTCGCGGTACACTGGGCGTCGCGCCTCGTCGCCGGATCGGATCGGTCATCCACATCCAGTCAGTCATGGCGGTCAGCGAACATCCAGCTTGGCCCGTTTCGTCCGTCGCTGGGCGTGATCGCGCGGCAGCCGACGTGGACGTCCGCGACTTCAAGGCAGTCTACGACCGCTGGGTGCTCGAGGTGGCGCGCTGGATCCGGGCGATGGGCGGGCCCGCCGCCGATCGCGACGACCTCCTTCAAGAGGTGTTCGTCGTCGTTCACCGGCGCCTGTCGGACTTCGACGGCGAAAACCTGCCCGGCTGGCTGTATCGAATCACCGCACATCAGGTCCGCGACTTTCGACGAAAACTCTGGGTGAAGCACATTTTCAGCCGCAGTGTCCCCTTGACTGAGAGCATGCCCGCGCCCGGTCCCACGCCCATCATGAGCGTCGAGACACGCGAGAAGCATGCTTTCCTCGATGGCCTGCTCTCCAGGATCAGCGTACCGCTGCGCACGGCGTTCGTGCTGTTCGAGATCGAAGGGTACACCGCGGAGGAGATCGCGCAGATACAGGGAGCGCCTCTCAACACCGTCCGGGCGCGGATCCTGCGCGCGCGCAAGAAGCTCTCCGCCCAGATCGAGGCGTCGCGATGACCGGAGGCGGTAAAGACGTGGAACGTTTGATCGAGATGGGCGAAGGCGCGACACCGGAGCAAGCGCGGCTGCGCGATCTCGTCCAGTCGAGCAGCGGCGTCGAGATCTCCGACGGGGCGAAACAGCAGATTTACATGGCGGTGCTCGCGCGGCGCGAGGGGCGGCATCGAAAGCGATTCGCGCTGCTGCGGCCCGCGGTCGTGCTGGGAGTTGTCCTGTTCGCAGCCGGCGCCACGGCTGCGGCGGCCCTCGGGCATCGTTGGATGGAGGCGGGCCGGCGAACGGCGCCGGCGTCCCCCGAGCTCGCACCAGCGGAACCGCGCGCTCGCGTAGAAACGCCGCGGGTGGAGATCGCGCCTGCCCCGGTCGAGATTCCGGCGACGGCGCCCGAGACGCACCGCCCGCCCACGCCGCGAACCCGCCCACGCAGCGAGGATCCGTCTGCGGTCGTCGACGCGCTGGAAGCCCTTCGCAAGCAGCACGATCCCGATCGCGCCGCGAAGCTGCTAGCCGGTTACCTGACCGCGCATCCGAAGGGTGCGCTCGCGGAAGAGGCGCTGGCGCTGTCGATCGAAGCGGGCACCGCCCGACACGATCCCGCCGCGTCCGCGTTCGCGCGGCGATACCTACGCGATTACCCGACCGGCCGCTTTCGGCAGACCGCCCAGTCGGTGCTGGAACGGCAGTAGTTCGTAGGCGCCGCGATCAATCCCAGGTCGCCAGCGCGCGGCGCAGGTGTTCGAAGCGGCGCCGGATCTTGTCGCGCTGAAGCGTGTAGGCGGCCATCGCCGACAGGATGGTCAGCCCGGCGAAGGAGAGGGCGAAGAAGCCGAGGCGCTGGTTCCTGAGGCTGGCGCGGACGAGCTCGGTGCCGAGATCGAGGGCCAGGAACCCGAAGCCGAGCACCAGGTAGGCGCGCACGCGCAGCCAGACGCCCGCGCCGATCCCGATGACGCAGGCCGCGGCGAATCCCAGCGAGTAGTAGTCGTTCTGGGCGCTGCCTACCTGCAAGACGAGGGCGATGGCGGCCGGCGCGTACGTCAGTCCCGTCCCAATGAAGCGCAGCGTGCCGCGCGCCTCGGCGGCCATCTCGTCGGCGAACAGGTGCACGATGATGAGGGTGCACAGGCCGATCGGCGCCAGGTACATCTCGAAGCCGCGTAGCCCCTGGCTGAGCAGCAGGATCAGGACCGCGATGTTGGCGGCAACGGCGCCCAGCGTACCCATGATCCGGTTGCGCTCCACCCAGGCGAGGAGACCGTAGAACAGGCCGGCGCCCAGTGAGAACAGGCCCGCCTGCGTCGTCGCTTGCCAGGGCAGGACGATCGCGATCCCGATCGGCAACACCGCCGCGAAACGGCGGGTGGCCGTGGCGATCTCGTCGAGGCCGCGCCGCCGCGTGAAGACGGTGACGCCGACCAGCAGGAAATCCAGCACGAGCAGCAGCACCGCGTCGTCGGCGGGCGTGACGATCAGCAGACCGATCGCCCGCGCCAGCGTGTAGCTGCCGATCAGGGCCGTGCCCAGGAAGTAGACGAAGCGCGGCTTGCGCTCGACCAGCAGAGCGAGCAGCGACAGCAACGAGATCCCGCCCAGGATCGCCAGCGCGGCGAGGGGCGTGTAGCGCCAGACGGGAACCTTGACGGTTACGGCCGCCAGCGCGACGAACCCGCCCGCCAGCACCAGGATGCGATCGCGCGTCAGGCGGCAAGCGTGGACCAGATCTTCGAACCGCTCGCCGAGCACGGCTGACGCGACATGCAGCAGCAGCGCGGCGGCCATCGCGAGCGCGCCGATCACCACGAGCCGCTCGACGCCGGGTGCGCGCGACGACCAGACGGCCCAGGTCGAAGCCGCGAGCACCGCCAGCGTCGTGGCGGCGATCGTCGACGTGACGGTCTCGGCGCGCCGGACCAGCGCGTTCCAGGAAACGGCGGCGACCAGGCATGCGGCGGCGCCCAGCGCCAGCGCCACCGCAGGCGCGGGGCTGCTGCCCCACGTGCCCATGGCGCGAAACGCGTTCGCGAGCACCGTCCAGCCCTGCGTGAGCGCGCCGTTGGGCCAGCCGCGCGCAAACCCGTACAGCAGTCCGAGGCAGGCGAGCGTGGCCATGGTCGCGTGCCCGCGCAGGAGATGGGACTCGCGGTCCGGGGCCTCGGGGAGCGTCACGTGGACACCGGCGGCCGCGGCGACCGCAAGCGCTCCCAGCACGGCTCCGGGCCACAACGCGACGGCCGCTTGTCCCTGCGCGAAGGCGTGGACCACCAGCGCGATCGCCATGGTCGTCGCCGGCACCAGGAGGGATCGCCACCGCCAGGCGACGCCGGCGCCAACCACCGCCACGAGCAGCGCCGCGGGCACCGTGGTCAGCCAAAGGCCCAGCAAGCAGACGAAGCTGGCGACGGCCGCGGCGGCCCACCAGGACCAGTCGGCGAGCGCTGGCTGTCGACGCCGCGAGACGAGACCCAGCGTTGCAAACGCAAAGGCGACGGCGGCAAAGCCGACAACGGCGCCACGATAGGAGGCGGCGATGGCGTCCCAGCCGCCATAGCGCGCGACGGCCGTCAAGCCGGCGCGTAGATTCGGAGTCGCCGCAGGCAACCACGCGCCGTTCGGCGCACCCGGCTGCACCAGCGCCGGCCCGAGCAGGTGGCGCTGCGCGCCCACCAGCGCCCCGCCGAGCGCCACCAGAGGGGCGCACAGCCGGAACGTCCAGACAGCGCCGATCGATCCACGCAGCAGGAACAGCAGCAGCGCCGGCCCGAGGAGCATCGTCGGCGGCACGACCGCGAAGCCCCGGTACAGTGGGATCGGCCCGAGCAGCAGCGCATCGAGCACCAGCAGCGACGCGAGCGCGAACACGCCTGCGAGGGGAATGTGTCGGTAGAAGCGGCCGTGGCCGGCGGGCGCGCTCAGCTTGTCCTCGAGCCAGGCCCCCGCGCGCGTGATGCCGACGGCGGCCAGCCACAACCCGGTTCCGATCACGGTCAGGTTTCTACCGACGACGGCCGGAGGCAGGGGGCGGCCGATCCGGTTGGTGACGGCGGTCAGCGCCGCCGCCACGGCCAGCCCCCACAGCATTCCGACCTGGCCGCGCCAGCCGAAGGTGGCGCCGGCGCGCGTCGCGAACGCGACCAGGCAGGTGCCCGCCACCGCCAGACCGCCCATGATCGCGAGCGCGCGATCGTCGCCACGCGTGACAAGCCAGCCGACGTCGCACATCGCTGAGCCGACGGCCAGCGGCATGACCACCAGCGCGAAGCCCTGCCCGATCGCGGCGGCGCCCGTCCAGGACCAGGGCAGCTCGATGCCGCCGAAGACGCTTCGGCCCAGACTCGGCGCGCGGACCTTCGGGGTCAGCGCCGCCGCGATCGCCGCCCAGGCCAGCGCCAGCAGGCCGAGCACCAGCGTCATCGCCCCCAACGTCCGCGCACCCACCAGCGACAGGGCCGCCACGGTCAGCCCCGCGGCGCCGGCCGCGGACGGAAGCGCGCTGCGGTCGCGTAGGCTGCGCAGCAACAGACCCAAGCTGGCGGCCGCGAGGGGCGTCGCGCTTGCGAGCAGGGGCGGCGCGACGCGAAACCCCGCTTGTGGCGACCAGACGAAGGCGGTGTTGATGCTCAACGCACGCAGGGACGCGAACGCTGCGACCACGAGCAGCAGAAGCGAGGCGTCGTCGAGCGGACTGTACGCGTCGCCGGCGCGCCCCCTCGCGGCGGCCTGCGCCGCGACCCAGTAGATCGCCGCCAGGCCCACGTACGCGAAACCGAACAGGCGCGGCTCAGGCGCGGCCGAACATCCGAGCAAGAGGCCGACCGCGGCGACGGCGGCGGCCAGGTAGTGCCAGCCGGCGTGACCGGACGCGGACGCCACGGCCTGCCGGTGGCAGCCGGCGGCCAGACAGACACCGGCCAGCAGCGTGATCGGATAGAAGCCGCCGCGCACGACCTCGAACGACCAGATGCAGAGGCCGAGGATCGCGGCGAACGAGACGGCGACATAGCGGGCGTGGGCAGGTGCGGGCGCCAACCGGACACCGACGAGGTGCAGCGCCGGCGGCAGGAACGCCACGACGGTCCACCACACACGACCGGCGTCGCCGGGTAACGCCAGCCGGCAGGCCACCGCGCCCGCCGCGGACGCGAGCAGCAACAGCGCGTGGAACGCCTGGTGGCGGCGCGCCGCGAGCCAGCGCGCCTGCCAGCAGGCCGCCAGCGTGGCGGCCAGCGCGACGAGCAACGACACGCGTGGCGGCGAGTTGGCCCGCAGCGCGGCGATCGCCGCCAACGCTCCGGCGCCGGCCGTCAGCGCAAATCCCAGCCAGACGGCGATCGCGAGCGCGCGGCGCTTCGTCTCGTTCGACGGCTGCATGCGCCGCGCACCGAACAGCGCCAGCCCCAGTGCGGCCGCGTAGGTACCCAACCACGCGCCGAACAGCGCGCCCCCGGTTCGCCAGACGGGCCCAGCCGCGCCGGCGGCGTCCGGCGCGCCCGACGAAAGCGCGAAGATCTCGGACGTGAGCGCGGCGTACAGCACCAGCACCAGGGCGCCGAGCGACCGCCGGGTGGTCTCGCGCAGCGTGATCAACCAGGTGGCGCCGAGGGCGACCAGCGGCAGCAGGAAGCGCACCGGGCTCGCCGACGCGAGGTGGGGATACGCCACCAGCGTGAGCGCGGGCGGCAGCATCGCGGGCACCAGGCCGCGGCCGACGTCGAAGCGGCGCCCCACGCCCGCAACTGTGACGGCGGCGCCGGCCGACAGCAGCGCGGCACCGGCGACGCCCAGCCGCGGATTCGCGGCGGACAGGTACGCCGCGGCGACGTACGCGATCGGCAGAAGACACGCACCTATGCCGGCCAGGAACTGACCGGCGACGGCCGAGCGCCGGGCCATCACCGCCGCGACGATCACGAACAGCGCGTGGTAGATGAACGCCGCGCCCGCGACGCTGGCCCAGCGGCCGGCCGCGTCGAAGGTGATCCAGGCCTCGCGCAGACCGTACACCGAGCCCGCCAGCACCAGCAGCGTGCCGACCAGCCAGCCGACGTTTTCGTAGATCAGCGGCAGCACCTCGCGGCGGAAGTGCTCGCCCTCGTCGTCGCTGTCGTCGACCACGCGCAGCCAGTCGTCGTCGCCCGCGTCGCCCGCCGCGCCGGCGAGCGCCGCGTGGGCGCCGATCTGGCGCGCCTTCTCCTCGGCGCGGCGCGCGCGTTGTTCGCTTTCCTCGCGCGCGTCACGCGCGCGTTGCTCGCGAAGGGCGCGCTGGTCTTGCTCCCGTTGCGCCTCCTCCTCGCGCCGCCGTTCCTGCCGAGCGCGCCGCGCTTCATCGTCGAGATCCGGAGGCGGGGGCAGGGCGGGCGGTGCCTCGCGCAGCGCGCGGAGCGCGTCCGCCTGCGCCAGATCGATCACCCCTTGCGCGACGGCGAGCGCCAGCAGCGCTTCCAGATCGCCGCCGTCAGCGCCCCCCGCCATGGCGGCCGTATCGTTGCACGAGGGCCGGCGGTTGAAAACCCCGCCCTCGATGTTGAGCCTTACCGCAGCGAGCTGAACGCCGCCCGGACGTCTTCTGACAAGAGCTGCGGCTGCTCCCAGGCCGCGAAGTGCCCGCCCCTGTCGTGCTTCTTGTAGTAGACGAGCTTGGGATAGGCCCGCTCTGCCCAGCTCCGCGGCACTTGATACACCTCGTCCGGAAAGGCGCTCACCGCGACGGGAATGTCGACGTGCTTCGGGGCGAAGAAGCCGAACTTGTTTTCCCAGTAGATACGAGCCGAGGAGACCGGCGTGTTCGTCAACCAGTAGAGCGTGATGTTGTCGAGGACATCGTCGCGCGTAAGTCCCTCGGACTTGCCGTCGAAGACGCGCGCAATGAGCTCGTAGCTGCGCGAATCGTGATCGAGTAGCCAGGCCGCCAGCCCGACGGGTGAATCCGCAAGTCCGTACATCGTCTGCGGGCGCCTCGTCATTTCCTGGGCGTAGCCCACGTCGTGCTTGTAAAAGAAGTCCAGCTGTTCGACCGCGTGTTTTTCGTCGGCTGAGAGATCGGATGGAAGCGGGCTGCCGGTCTGGACCGCCTTGTCGATGTCAGGCGGAACCGCGAAAGGCCAGTTGACGTGAATGCCGAGCAATTCGGGAGGCGCCTGCGCGGCCATCACATCCGAGACCATCGCACCCCAATCACCACCTTGCGCCGCAAACTTGGCGTATCCAAGCCGCTTCATCAGCACGACCCATGCGCGTGCCGTCCGAGCGGGATCCCAGCCAGTCGTGGTCGGCTTGCCTGAAAACCCGTAGCCCGGCATCGACGGAATGACCAGGTGGAAAGCATCCGATGCGCTCGCGCCTTGTGCCGTCGGGTTGGTCAGAGGATCGATGATCTTCAGCTGCTCGATGATCGAGCCGGGCCATCCGTGCGTGATGACGAGCGGCAGCGCCTTGTCATGCTTCGAACGGACGTGCATGAAGTGAATGTCGAGCCCATCGATCTCGGTGATGAACTGCGGCTGGGCGTTCAGCTTCGCCTCACACTTCCGCCAGTCGTAGTCCGTTGCCCAATAGCGCGCCAGCTTCTGAATCGTCGCGAGCTGCACACCTTGCGACGCATCGGAGACTGGTTCCCGTTCAGGCCACCTGGTCGCGTTGATACGTGTTCGCAACTCGACAAGATCCGCTTCCGGAACGTTCACGCGAAACGGACGAATCGCGGTCTTGTCAGCCGCGCTCTTGCCGAGTTCTTGGGGTGCACTTGGTTGAGTCATCGCTGATCCTCCGCCTTCAACGGCTCGACTGCCTTGTAGTGGTCAGCGAGTGATGTGGGTTTGGCGTCGAGATGCGGCAAGCAACAAGGCGAGCTACGATTCCAAATCAGCAATTCCCTGTCGGGGTCTTGCTCAGGCTGCGAATCCGCGTAGGCGTCCGTCGTCGCCGCCCGCGATGATCTCCGTGCCGTCGGGGGTGATCGCGATGGACGCGACAAGCGGGGGGCCGGTCGCGATGCTTCGCAGGAGCTGCCCGTCTTTCGTCCAGACGCGGATCGTGCGGTCGCCCGACGTCGTGGCGACACGCGCGCCGTCGGGGAAGAACGCGACGCAGGTGACCTGCTTGCGGTGACCGTCGAGAACGCCGATCGTCTTTCCGCTCGCGAGATCCCACACGCGGGCGGTTCTATCTTGCGAAGCCGACGCGACCAGGCGCCCGTCGGGCGAGAACCGCAAGGAGAGGATTTTGCCGTCGTGGCCGGCGAGGACGGCGACCTCCGCGCCGGTTGCGGGCTGCCACACGTGCACCAGCTTATCGCCGGAGCCGGACACGGCGCGCGCGCCGTCGGGCGCGAGGGCAACCTCCCAGGTGGCGCTTTTCTTTGTCTTGCCCTCGGCGATCACGCGCGCGGCCGCGACGTCCCACAGCCGGACCGTGTTGTCGCCGCAGTTGCCCGTGAACAGCGTCTTGCCGTCGGCCGACCACGCCAGCGACGCGACGATGCCGCCGAGCGTGCCCAGCGTGCGCACCTCATTCGAGGTGGCGTCCCAGAGGCGCAGCGTCAGGTCGCCCAAGCCCGCGGCCACGGTTCGGCCGTCGGGCGACATCGCGGCGTAATGGCAGACGACGTGCTTGCCGGAGCCGAACCCGCCCAGCGTGTTGCCCGCCCGGCTCCACAGCTTGACCTGGTGCTGTGCGCCGCGCGGGGGCGCGCCCGGAAAGCCGGCCGACAGGATCCGTCCGTCGGCGGCGCAGGAGACGCCGTACACGGCGCTGGCGTGGTCGGCGATGACGCGGTGGGGATCGGCGTCCTTCATGACTCGCTTAGTGCGGCCCGAGGTCCGCCGGATCCGGATAGGAGGACGGCTTCAACAGCAACTCGCGCGGGAAACTGGCCCGGCCCTCCAGAGTCTCGACCACCAACCGGATCGCTGGACCGGTGTTCGAGGGGACGATGACCGTGGCCGCGAGTGTTCCTTGGTCCACGTGGCTCCGTCCGCTCTTCGGCAGCCCGTCGACACCGGTGATCGCGATCTTCGCCAAGCTCGGGTACTTGGCCGCGGCCGCCTGAAGGGCCCGTCGCGCTCCCACGGCCATCGCGTCGTTCTGGCAGCCTATCAGGCGCGGAGGCGCGGTCTCGAACTGCTTGAGTTGAAGCCACTGGGAGATGGCCTGCTCGCCGCTCGCTTCGGTCCACTGACCATCGAGGACCTTGAGATCGATTCGTCTTCCGCACGCCTCCTCGGCGCCCGCCAGCCGATCCTGGGCCGCCGATGTGTCGGCCGATCCTCGGATGTAAAGGACGAGACCGCCGTGCGGGACCAGCGCCCGGAACTGGCGGCCCTGAATGCGCCCGATCTCCAGATTGTCCGCGCCGACCATCCCGATCGGCAGCTTGGGCTGCTGGCGGCGCAATTCATCCACGTAGGCGACGCGCCGGTTGAGGAGGATCCAGCCAATCCCCGCCCGGACCGCGGTCCGGGCGAGCCGTTCGAGGCCCTCGCCTGCCACGGTATGCACGATGACCACGCTAGGCCGGCGGTCCGCCGGGGCGTGGACGACCGGGTACAGCTGCTGGATCTGAACGACCGCGTTGTTCTCGGCGTACAGGACGTCGATGTCCAGTCCGCGCTCTCCAGCCGCCGAGAGCGCATCCTCGGCCTGCATTCGATGAAACTCCTGGCCCTCGTCCACGAGGCCGAGCACAACCTTCGGCTGGCCGCTCAGTGGCTTTCGTGTCGGATGGCGGCGCGCCACCTGAACATCATAGCGAGAACGACGGGCTTGTCGGCGACGAGGTGCTCAAGTGGTCGTCGAACAGCTAGCGATCGGGAGTCGCAATTTGCATTCCGCCGTGACCCTCGGGATCGGATGTCCGGATTCCTGTCCTGGCGGTCGCGGGTGCGGGGCCGCTAAATGGACGGCATGAGAAACAGCAAGACATATTTCACGTCAGACACTCACGTCGGACACACCAACATCATCCGCTACTGCCAGCGCCCATTCGCAAACGCGGCCGAGATGGACACCGCGCTGATCGAAAACTGGAACGCGCGCGTCGGCGACCAGGATGTCGTCTATCACCTCGGCGACTTCACGCTGGAGGGGCACGAGACGGCGCGCCGCATGTTCGCGCGCCTGCGCGGCCGCATCGGCGTGCTCGGCTACCCGTGGCACCACGACCGCGGCTGGGTGCCGGCAGCGTTCGGCCCGTCGAGGTTCGTCAGCGCCAGCGGGCAGCTGGTGGAGATCCTGCCGCCGCTCTTGACCATCAAGCTGCCGTACCAGGGGCGGCGGCAGGCGATCGCCATGTGCCACTTCCCGCTTGCCGAGTGGGATCACCGCTTTGGCGGGACCTGGCACCTGCACGGCCACAGCCACGGCCGGCACCCACCGACGGCGGGATGACCGACGTCGGCGTCGATTGCTTCGGCTACGCGCCGGTGGCCCTCGAGGAGCTGGGCACGTTGCTCGAGCCGCGCGTCCGCGCCGATCGCGAGGCCGCGCTCGCGCGCCGAGCCGCGCGCCGCGAGGAGCGGCCGACGACGAACCTTTGAAGGCGCGCTACGGGGTCTCGACGACGCCGGTGAGCGAGACGTTGTAGCCGGCCGCCACTGCGCCGCCGACGACGATGAACTGGAATTCGCTGATGGGCTGCTTGTTGTACGCGACGCCGCCCACCGTGTCCCAGCACGCTGTGTTGAACGAGCTGTACGCGATCGAGCTGGGGCTCGAACCGAGGTTGCGACACCACCTCGTGGTCCCGTCGGAGATCTCAGCCCGAAGCACGATGCCGCTGCCGACGGTCCCGGTGTACGAGATCGTGAGTCCCGAGCCCTTGGGCGTCAGCGTCGCTATACCGCTGTCGGGGCCCATGGCGCTCATGGGCTGATTGATCTTGAATCCGATTCCGGCGTACGCGAGATAGCTGTTCGCCAGCGTCGCGGCGGTGACGGTGCCCATCGCAGTGAGGGAGCAGGTCGCGCCGCAGGTCGCGTACGTCATGCTCGTCCCAGGGGTGATGGTGGTCCCGTTCGCGTCCGCAAAGTTGTACGCGTACCCGTGCCAGCAGCCACCCGAAGCGGCCGCCAGCACCCAGCCGGATGTCGTCGCCGTGAAGGCGCTGGGGCACGTCACGACGCTGCTCCCGCCGGCGCCCGTCGTGCCCGCGCTGCCCGTCGTGCCGGCCGTGCCCGTCACGCCGCCGCTCCCCGTTGTACCGGCCGCGCCGCTCGTGCCCGACACGCCGCCGGTACCCGTCGCGCCGGCCGCGCCGCTCGTGCCCGCTACGCCGCTCGTGCCCGCGGCGCCGCCGCCGGTACCCGTCGTGCCGGCCGCGCCGCTCGTGCCCGACGTGCCGCCCGCGCCGCCGGTTCCGGTTGCGCCGTCGCCACCCCGCCCGCCTCCGCCGTCCGGAGCGCCGCTGACGCACGTGGCGCCCGTCGCGCCCATCTGGCAGGTCATCGGATCACACGGGACCGCCGCGCCCGAGTAACCGTCGCCCACCGCGTTGCAGGTCGCGATCGCGTTCAGCATGCAGGCCGTCTGCCCCGGCGTGCAGACGGCCGCCTGGCAGCTGCCACCCTGGCAGTACTTGCCGCTGCCGCAGTCGGCAGACCTCAGACATTGCGCGCAGGATCCGCTCGTCAGATCGCAGAGCATCCCGAGCGGCGTGCAGGTCCGATCCGAATCGCACTTCGTCCGGCAGACGTTGGCGACGCACGTCTTCGTGTCATCTGCGCAGTCGGCGTCCATGAGGCAGGCAACGCAACGGCTGGTGGCCGTGTTGCAGACTGCGTTCTTCGGACAGTCGAGCGAGTTCGTGCAGGTCGTGTACGGAACACAGGTCCGCGCGGTGCAATCATTGTCCGCCGGACAGTCGTTGGCGGTGACGCACCCGACGCACTGGGCGATCGAGGGATCGCAGACCATGTCCCGTGAACAGTCGAGGCTGTTGCGGCAAGACGTCGACATCGGCCCGCCGTCCTGCCCCTTGGCCTTCCCGCCTCCGCCACATCCAGGTGCCCAGGCGGCCAGCGCGACGAAGAGGACTGCACCAACCGCACCGATCTGATTGCGTCTCATACGGGTGACGGACGGCGTCGGCCCGCCATCGTCGCGCCCTCACCGTCGCGCGCGGATCCGGAACGCCGGTCACGGCCGGCGGCCGCAGGCGGCGCGCAGACGGGCCGCAGCGCCGTGCGTCGGGTGGCGCCGCTCGAGCTCCGTGAGCAAGGCCTGCGCGGCCGGGCACCCGCCGCGCGCCAGCGCCAGCGCGGTCTCGGTCGCCAGCGCGTCGGCGTCGTGCGCCGACGCCGGGAACCTGCGGCGGAAGTCGGCCAGACAGCGCTCGGCTTCCGTGGCGCGCGCGGCGGGCCGCCTGGCCAGCACGCGGCAGCGCAAATATTCCGTGGGCTCCTCCAGCGACGGCGTGTCGACCGCCGCCAGGTCGCGCAGGGCCGCGTCCCCGGAGCCGGCCGCCTCTTCCATGAGCGCCAGCTCGTAACGTGCGGCGGCCACGACCGACTCGCGCGGGAACCGCTCCACCAGCGCGCGCAGCGTACGCTGCGCGAGCGCCGTGTCGCCCCTCGCCCGCGCGGCATCGGCCTCGCGGAATAGAATTTGCGCCGTCAGCTCCGCCGGCGCGGCGGACGCGGTCTCCAGCGGCGGCGGCTCGGTCGGCTCGGGGCCGGGTCGCGTGAGCAGCGCGCGTGGACGGGCCGATGTCGTCGCGCGCGCCGCCGGCTTTGATACCGGCGCGCTCGGCGTTGACGACGGCGCGAGCGCCGGCTCCGTCGACGGCGCGGGCGGCTCTGTCGACGGGGACGGAGCGGGAGCCGGCGCCGGCGGCGCGGCACCCGGGGCCAGCGCGGACAGCCGGATCGCCGCGTGCGGCTCGACGAGCACCCAGGCCGGCGCTGAGGCGATCCGCCGCTTGCCGACCCAGACTCCAGATCCCGCCGGCGCCTCGGTGACGGACAGGGGCACCGAGGCCCCGCGCGGCGGCGGTGTCTGCTCGTGGTCGGCGAGCGCCTCGGCCAGCGCGGGCGCGAGCGCGTCCGCCTCCGGCAGCGCCGTCAGCCAGCTCTGGCCGGCGGCGACCTCGCGCTCCGCGCGCGGCTGCGCGCCCGAGGCGGCAGCGCTCACCCGCACGCGTCCGTGCGCGACCGCCACGCGGCTGGCGCCGTCGACGACCTCGACGGAAAAGAGCGTGCCGACGACGTCGGTGACCGCGCCCGGCGACACGACCTGCAACCGGCGACCGGCGCCGCCTTCGAGCAGCGCCAGCAACCGCCCCTGATCGAGGTGGACCACGGTCCGACCGCCCGCGTCCTCCGCCCACGCGCGCGCCGGCCCGATCAGCGTGATCGCGAGGGCGTCGCCCAGCGACGCGCGTACCAGCCAACCCGCCGGGACGTCGAGGCGCGACGTCGGTTGCACCAGCGCATCCGGCACAGTCGCCGACGCCGCCCCCGAATCAACCATGCCCGCCGGGGCGACGATAAAAGGTTCGAAGCGGCGCGACTGCGCGTGGGAACCCGCGATCCGCGAAGCGGCGGATGGTACGACGCTGCGTACGACGAACGCGGCGGCAGCGGCGACGCCCACCGCGACCAGCGCGACCGTCCACCGCGGCGTACGCCGTTGCCGCCGCGCGGGCTCCCGCGCGAGCTCGGCGGCGAGGCGCGCCTCGGCGCGCGACCGCGTGATCTCGTCGAACGGCGCCTCGACGCGCCCGAGCCGAGCGCAGAGCCGTTCCAGCTCCTCGCTGTGCGCGGCGTCGCCAGCGGGGTCCGGCCGCTTACTCACGACGTACCCTCCACCGGCGGCGCGGTTCGCGTCGCGGACGGCGCCGCCAGCCGCGTCAGCAGATCGCGGCGCGCGTGCAGCACCCGCTGCTTGACGGTGTCTTCCGCCGCGCCGATCAGGGCCGCGGCCTCGGCCAGCGAGCAGCCTTCGACGGCGACCAGGATGAACGCGATCCGCTTCTTCGGCGACAGGTGCTCCAGAAGCGCGAGCATCCGCGCCAGGTCGGCGCGCGCGGCGACCCGATCCTCCAGCGCCGGGCCGAGATGCTCGACCAGCGCCTCGGCGTCGGGCGGGTCTGCGCTGTCGACCCGGTGGTTGCGGACGCGCAAGTGATCGTATGCGGTGTTGACGGCGATCCGATGAAGAAAGGTCGAGAGCCGCGCCTCGCCGCGATAG
>DATMZL010001260.1:0-3331 GCA_035607075.1 Polyangia bacterium | reverse complement strand
CTCCGGATCGCCCCAGCCCGTCGGATCGGGCACGACGATCATCACCACCATCCGCGATCTGGTCACCGCCGGCACGGTGCCGATGTCGCGGCTCGACGACGCCGTCCGCCGCATCCTGGCGGTGAAGTGCGAGATGGGCCTTTTCGACACCGACGGTGTGATCGACGCGGCGGCGACCGCGCGCGTCGGCTCGCCGGAACACCGGATGCTGGCGCGACAGGCCGTGCAGAAGTCGATGGTCGTGCTCAAGAACGACGGCAAGGTGCTGCCGCTGTCGAAGACCGCGAAGATCGCGCTGGCGGGCAGCAGCGCCTCTAACACCGGCAACCAGTGCGGCGGCTGGACGGTCACCTGGCAGGGCACGACGGGCAACACCGTCCCGGGCGCCACCACCGTCCGCGGGGCGATGGAGGCGGTGGTCGGCACCGCGAACGTCATCTATTCGACGGACGGCAGCAGCACGACCGGCGCGGGTGTCGCCGTCGCGGTGATCGGCGAGACACCGTACGCCGAGGGCCGCGGCGACAAGACGGACCTCACCGTGCCCGAAGCGACCACAGTGACCAAGCTGAAGGCCGCGGGGTTGAAGGTCGTTGTCGTCCTCATCGCGGGACGGCCGATGATCCTCGATCCGATCCTGCAGAGCGCGGATGCGATCGTGATGGCGTGGCTGCCGGGCAGCGAAGCCGCGGGCCTCACCGACATCCTGTTCGGCGATGCGAAACCGAGCGGCAAGCTGCCCATGAGCTGGCCGCGTTCGATGGCGCAGATTCCGATCAACTATGGCGACCTGACGTACGATCCGCTCTACACGTACGGCTATGGGTTAACGTACTGACCATGCAGACGCGGGCGCTGGCAGCGGTGTTGTTGCTGACGATCGTTGGCGCCGCTTGCCCCAGCCGCGAGCCGCCGCCTGCGCCGCCCGCGCAGGACGAACCGAAGAAAGAGGACGCGCCGTTCTGCGGGAAGGTGTTCCGCGACGCGAAGGTGCGGGGCGGCGCGCAGTGTTGCCTGCAACCCTCCGCCGGTTTGCTCAAGAGCGCGGACGTCGTCGCGGCGTGCGGCGTCGCGGCGGCGGCCTATCTGGGCGAGACGCGCGACGGCGGGGCGTGCCGGCTGCACTTCCAGGCGGGCGGTGGAGATCCGAAGGAGACGTTCGTGATGGTCAGCCATCCGGTCATTCCGGCGGGCGCCCCCGCGCCGATGGGACCGGACCCGCTGCTGCCGTGGAAGTGGAAGAAGGTCGCGCTGCGCGACGCGATCGGCTTCGAGGCGGTCGGCTCGGCGGACGAGGCCAAGCTGCTCGAGAAGCAGACGATCCTGTGGGCCGGCCGCGGCCGCCGCATCATCGGCCTCCACGTCTCGAAGCAGATCTGCACGGCTGCCCAGGCCGAAGCGCTTCTGCAAAAAGCGCTCGACGCTGTCCCTTAGAAAGGCGCCTCGGACCTCCGATCCGATCCCCTCGCCCCGCGAAGCGGGGAGAGGTTAGGGAGGGGTCAGGCGGCCTTCTCGTAAGCCGTCCGGATCGTCGCTGCCAGCTTCTTCAGCGCCGGCCCGAGCGGCGACGTCGGCCGCCACACGAGCGCCAGCGTCCGGAACGCGCGTTCGTCCGACAGGGGGCGCACGGTCAGGTGGGCGCGCCGGCTTTCGGTCGCGACCGCCATGCGCGGCAGCAGCGTGATGCCCGCGCCCGCGGACACCATCTGCGCCAGCGTCGGCAAGCTGGTCGCGCGGAAGGCGAGCTCCTCGGTGCGCGCGCCCGCGCACACCGACAGCGCCTGATCGCGCAGGCAGTGACCGTCGTCGAGCAGCAGCAGGTGCGCGCCGCGCAGGTCGCCGAGGCTGGCCGGCTTCGCGCCGCGCTTCGCGAGCGGGTGCGTGCGCGGCGCCGCCAGCACGAACGGATCGCGTCCGATCACCTCGCGCTGCAGCGGTCCGCCGAGGTCGGCCTCCAGCGCGAGCAACGCCGCATCCAGACGGCCGGCGTGCAGCTCGCGCGCGAGCGCCTCGGTCTTGTCCTCCAGCCAGCGCACCGTCAGCCGCGGGTGGGCGCGGCGGATGGCGGGCGCCGCCGCGGGAAGCAGATAGGGCGACACCGTCGGGATGACACCGATCGCCAGCGTCCCCGCCAGCGGATCGCCCATGCGGCGCGCGGCATCGACGAGATCGTCCGCGTCCACGAGCACACGACGCGCGCGCTCGATCAGATGCTCGCCGGCCGGGGTCAGCAGCACGCGTCGGCGATCGCGCTCGAACAGGCGCACGCCCAGCGCATCCTCCAGCTGCGCCAGCTGCGCGCTCAGCGACGGTTGCGATACGCCGCACTGTTCGGCCGCGCGCCGGAAGCTGCGCGCGTCCGCGACCGCGACCGCGTACTGCAGCTGGCGCAGCGAGGCGGCGTGGGGGGCGAAGGACATCATAGGCAGGAACTATTACACAGATACTTATGTTGTCTTGGAGCTATCAGAGGCCGAGGCGCATCTTGTTGGCCTGGAAGGAGAAATCAACATGCTGACCATCGGAGATCGTTTTCCCGCATTCAAACTGAAGGCCGCCGTGAGCCTCGAGAAGGGCAAGGAGTTCGAGGTCGTCTCGGGCGACGACCAGCCCGGCAAGTGGAAGGTCGTGTTCTTCTGGCCGAAGGACTTCACGTTCATCTGCCCGACGGAGATCGCGGCCTTCGGCAAGCGCAACCGCGACTTCGAGGACCGCGACGCGCGCGTGCTGGGCGTGAGCACCGACAACGAATACGTCCACCTCGCCTGGCGCAAGAATCACCCCGACCTCAAGGACCTGCCGTTCCCGATGCTGTCCGACCTGAAGCACGATCTGGTGACCGCGCTGGGAATCAAGCATCCGGGGGAGGGCGTCGCGATGCGCGCCACGTTCATCGTCGACCCCGAAGGGATCATCCGCTTCGTGTCCGTGACCGACCTGGACGTGGGCCGGAACGTGGACGAGGTGCTGCGCGTGCTCGACGCGCTGCAGACCGACGAGCTCTGCCCGTGCAACTGGCAGAAGGGCGAGGCCACTTTATCGGAACCCTCAAAGGGTTCCGAACCTCCCGCGATGAGCTCTGGCGGGCAAAGCCCGCCTCCGCTCGACGCGAGCCTCAAGCCCGCCGAGGCAGCCTAGCGTGTCGGCCGTCGACGCGTTGGCGGCGGAGATCAGCGAGCCCGCCCGCGACATCAAGCTGAACCTGCAGGCGGTGCTCGCGCCCGGCAGCCTCACGCCCGAACAGCGCTGGGGCGTCGCGATCGCCTGCGCGGTCGCGTCGCGCAACGTGCGGCTGCAGGTGGCGGTCGTCGCCGACGCGCGCAAGGAGGTG
>DATMZL010000349.1:0-10658 GCA_035607075.1 Polyangia bacterium | reverse complement strand
GTTAAGGGTATTGTGCCGTCGACGAAGCGCACGCCCTCTCGCCGCAGCAGTTGCGCTTGCAACTCGTCGTGGCCCATGCCGTCGGCGCGGATGCTGATCCTCCCGGCGGCGTTGACGACCCGGTGCCAGGGGACGTCGCTGTCGGCCGGCAGCGCGTGCATCGCGTAGCCGACCAGCCGGGCCTGGCGGCGCAGCCCGGCGATCGCCGCGATCTGGCCGTACGTCGCGACGCGCCCCTTCGGGATGCGCGACACCGCCGCGTAGATCTCGCGATAGCTGTCCGAGGCCGCGGGCACGATGGCGTTGTAGCCTACGACGCATGACCGACGAGTACGAGGGGCTGCTCTCGCGCAACTACGACGCGCTCTACGGCGTCATGCGCGATCCTTCGGGGGACGCGGCCTTCTACCGCCAGCTCGCCAAGGAGTCGGGCGGTCCCGTGCTGGAGCTGGCGTGTGGGACGGGGCGCGTCCTGTTGCCGATAGCGGCGCTCGGTATCCCGTGCGTCGGCGTCGATGCGTCGCCGGCGATGCTGGGGATCCTGCGGGGCAAGAACCCGCCGCCGAACCTCGAGCTGGTCGAGGCGACGATGGAGACGTTCGATCTCGGCGCGCGCCGCTTCCCGCTGATCATCTGTCCGTTCCGCGCCTTCCAGCACCTGCTGACCGTCGACGCGCAGCTCGCCGCGCTGGCGAACGTCCGCCGCCACCTCGCGCCCGGCGGCGCGTTCGCGTTCGACGTCTTCGATCCCAAGCTGGCCTGGATCGCCGCGCCCGCCGGCACGGAGCGCCTGGACGCGACGTTCAATGTCGACGGCGTCGAGACGAAACGGTTCGCCAGCACACGCATGGATCTCGCCACCCAGATCATGGAGGTGACGTTCCGCTTCGAACCCGCGCAAAAAACCGACGGCAACACCGTCATCCGTCTGCGCTGGTTCTACCGCTACGAGATCGAGCACCTGCTCGCACGCGCCGGCTTCACCGACCTCACGATCTACGGCGGCTACGACCGCCGGCCGTGGCGCCCCGAAGGCGAGACGATCATCGTCGCGCGGGCGCCGTGACCGCCGGGCAGCCGGCGCCGATCAGATCGCGCCAGCCGTCATCGAGAGAGGCAGCGGCCTGCCGCAGGCTCTTCGCGTCGGTGTCGAGCTTGTTCGCCGACAGCCCGCGCAGCGGGTCCCGCAACGCCACCGGCGGCGCCGCTGGCGGGCAACCGGGCGTGAACGATGCCTCGGCGACCTCGAGCAGTTCGGTCGCGTAGGCCTCCTCGTCCTCGTCGGGATCGCGTCCCCATGTGATGGTGCCACTGCCCAGCTCACCCGCCATCGTGGTCACGCGCCAGTCGAGCCTCGTTTGCGCGCTGCTGATGCTGACCAACCTTCCTAGCCCGAAGCCTTTCGACACGTTGCCGTCGCTCGCGAGCGGGATCGATTTCGGAAGCGCATGTCCGATTGCCGTCTTCCGCACCGATTCGTCGATCTCTCCGAGCTGAATCAGCATCCAGGCAGCCTCGCGGATCTCGTCGAGCGAGACGGTTCCGCGCTCTCTTTCGGTCTTGCGCGCGGCGTCCGTGCCACGGTGGTCGACTCGGCCGTCCGACATCAGCGCGAGGTCGCTGCAGCTGCCGACGCGATACGCGGCGCCGGTCGCTAGATCGAACGCGCGCAGCTCGTCGCAGAAGTGGTAGTGCCCGCGCCGTCCCGATACGACCAGCCAGCCCTCCGTCGGCTTTCTCACGCGGCCGATCGCGAAGCGCGGCGATCTCTCCGCCGTCACGTCCAGACAATATCGAAACTGCGCGAACTGCCGGCGCCGGGGCGCTTGTTGCGCGTACCTCGGACAGTCGTCGTCCTTCGGAGGCCGCTCACGCGTCCACCCCGCAAGGGTCCAATTGCGTCGAGGCACGTCGCGTTTGAGGGCCGCTTCGGCGCGCAGGCGCCAGCCGTCGGTCTCGCGACCGCACTTGTCGTCGTAGGCGGGGCAAAGCAGCGGCGCGAGCCGGTGATGTGGCGCCGTCTCGATCGTCAACGCGCGACGCACGTCGGGCTTGACCCAGACGTACGGATCCTTGCCGCCCAGCTTGAGCGCGCTCGCCGCCGCGCCGTGGCCACCATCCTCCCACCAGGTGCGGAGCGCGAGTCCCGACTTCGCGTGGACATCGAGGCCGTCGAGGAATCGAAAGCAGGCCTGCTTACCGAGGTCCTCCAGGCGGGTTTTTAGCGGCTCCGGATCTTCCGCCGGCGCCAGCTGCCGGATCTCGACGTCGATCGCGGCGAGCGCCGCACCGGCCGCCGTGTGCGCGGGCGTTCCGGGACGGCAGGGACGGATGATCTCGTCGGCCGACGCCGGCCGCGCGGTTCCACTCGCGATGGCTGCGATTGCCGCGATCGCCCAGCGGTTGGTCCGGCTGCCCACGCCCGGAAAGACAACACGACCAGACCCAGGTTCCAGGCCCGGTCGAGTCGCCGCGTCACTGCGCGCGGACGGGCATGCAGAGCAGGCACGAGAAGACGCCGGTCTTGGGATTGACGGTGAAGTCGGGCTCGTAGAGCTCGATCGCGGGGTGGTTCTCGCACTGGTAGCCGCTGTCGGGGATCCAGCCGCCGATGAAGCGCATCCAGGCGTCGTGGATGTCAGCCGCAGCTCCCGTGAAGCGCGTGCACGCGTAGCGGCCGCCCCAGATGGTCTGGACGCCGATCTCGTCCTTGGGCTGGAAGCGATCGTCCACCTCGACGCAGGCGTCGTAGCGGCATTTGTCGGGCGCGGTGATCTTCGGGCTGTCCTGGCTGATCCCGAACATGGTCGGACGCGGCGTCAGCAGTCCGTGCTCGCCGCACAAGGCGCCGAAGCGCATCCACATCTTCGTGATGCTGGACGAGCCGTAGGGGCCGACGTGGCGCATGTACGCGACGCGCGTTTCGGGCAGGGTTCTCATCTCGACGTGCATGGCGTTTCCTCCTTTTCGACGATGGCGGCCCTTAGGCCACACGTCGCCATCCTGGGAGAACCCGGTCACGGTTGCTTGATTCGTCTTGCGGTCCGCTTGATGAATCTTGCGCAATTGCACCCGGTGCTTGCGCGCCCACGCGCGAAACGCGCCCTGCCGCCAGGCCGTCGGCGTGACGCCGAAGTGGCCGCGGAACGCGCGCGAGAACACTTCGGCTGATCCGAAGCCGACGTCGAGCGCGATCGCCAGCGCCGACTGGGGCGGCGACTCCAGCAACCGGGCCGCCGCAGTCTCGAGGCGCCGCCGCCGTACGCGATCGGCCAGCGTCTCGCCCGTGAAGGCCTGGAACAGACGATGAAAATGCCACGGTGAGAAGTGCGCGACGTCGGCAAGCGTCTCCAGGTCCAGCGACTCGGCCAGGTGCGCGTCGATGTAGTCGACGACGCGGTTGATGCTGGCGATGTACCAGCTGCGGTCGGTCACGCCGGCACCGGGGCGCGCGCGGCGTCGCATTCGGCGTCGACGCCGGGCGGGTGAAGGAACGCCAGCTCGTCGGCGGCGAGGTGGTCGGTGACGACCGCGACGATGTCGCGCGCGCGTGCGAGCCGCGCCTCCGCGTTGCCCACCCGGCCCCGTCGCTGTTTACCGTCGGCTTCCAACCAGCCGTCGACAAGCGCGAACCGCGCGCAGCAGCTGTCGTTCTCGCCGTAATCGACGCGGATCGGGCGTCCGCCGCGCAGGATGGTGGCGTGCGCCGGCAGCCGGTAGCGGACGCCCGACAGGAGCTCGGCGAGGTGGATGGTGGTGTTCGCGTCGTGACCGACGCCGAGCAGCAGCACCTGTCCGTCGAGCGCGTGCGCGCGCCCCACCGGGCTGTCCGGCCCGTGCGGCACGTCGACGGGGTGCGGCGCGGTGATCTCCGCCGCGCGCGGGCCGATCGCCGCGAACGCGTGTGGGCTGTCGCTGCGGAGCACGCCGGGCACGCGCCAGAACGTGTCGGCGACGACGCCCATCCCGGCGCACGCCGACGACGCCGGAGCGAACGGCTGCTCGTCGTCGTCGGACATGCTGGGCATGACCAGCGTTCCGTCGGGCCCCCGCGCCGCGCGGAGCGCGTCGATCAACCCGCGTGGCCCTCCTTCGACGGGCGCGACCTTCGAGAACGCGGTGTGCACGACAAGCACGTCCCCCGGCGCGACGCCCAGCGTTTGCAGTTGCTCGACCACCTCGTCGCGCGCGCGCATCGCCGCGGCTAGACCGTGCTGCCCGGGCGGCGCGCGACGATCGACCAGGTGCCGTCGCCGTCGCGGTCGTACCGGTACACGAGGTGCCACCACGACTCTTCGATCTGCTCGAGCGCGACGATCTCCGGGACGCCGTCGCCGTCCATGTCGACGACGGCGAGCACGTGAAACGCCTCCGCGTCGACGCTGTCCGTAACGAGCGCCGCCTGTTCGAGGTGCTGCAGCACCCACTGCCCGCGCGCGTTCAGCGTCGCGATGGCGAGCGCGGGTCCGTCGACGACGGCGACGACCCGTTCTCGCCCGCCCGCCGTGAAACGAAACGCGGTCGTTCGCGGAAGCCGCTTCAGCGAGCCCTTCAGCTTCACGCTCTGATCGATGGTCAACTCGTCGACCGATCGCACGAATTTCTCCAGCGCGCGCTGAACGTCGCCGGTCGGCGTGAACATGGTGGTGGGCCGCGGCGTGAATCCGTCGCTGACAAGCAACTCGGTCGGCGGGGATACCTTCAGCTGGATCTCGTCGAAGGGCTCGGTGTCGTAGCGCAGCGCGCCCGTCACTGCGATCGCGGCCCGCAGCGCGCCGTCGACGCCGACCGGGCGAACGTGTGCGCCCTTGCGGACGGCGCGCACGCACGATCGTCCGCACGCCGTGATCACGCTGCGGTGGACGCTGACCAGCGGGAACGCGCCGTCGGGTTTCTGCACGCTCGGCTGCACGACGAACCAGTTCGACGCGGGCGTCTCGGCGGGCGCGCCGGCGGCGCCCGGACCCCAGGCCATCACCGCGGCCGCACCGACGACGCCGGCGACGCGAACGCGCGCGATCATTGACGGTCGCCTGGATGTTCGCTCGCGTCCACGTCCCACCACTTCGACAGGTTCCCGGCCGAACGGCGTGGCTGGTTCTGGTAGTGCGAGATGTCGTTGAACAGCATCAGACGAGCGCGCACCGAGCTCTTGAAGTCGACGACGTTCAGGCAGGCCGGCGATTGATCCAGGCGGTCGCGGTAACCGCGGGCGTCGAAGCCGAGCAAGCTCGACAACAGCAGACGCAGCGTCGCCTTGTGCGAAACCACGACCACGTTCTGTCCCGTGTGGTTGACGACGATCTCGCGCACGACCGGCAGCGCCCGTGCCAGCACGGCGACGCCCGATTCGCCCGCCTCCGGGGCGAACGTGAACGGGTCGGATTCCCAGGCCGCGTACTCGTCGGGAAAACGGGTCTCGACCTCATGACGGGTGAGCCCTTCCCAGCGCCCATGGCTGATCTCGCGCAGGCCGTCGCGTTCGACGGGCGTGAGCCCGTGGGGCCGCGCCACGATCAGCGCGGTCTCGAACGTGCGGCCGAGCGGGCTGGCGTAGACGGCAGCGACCTTCTCGGGCGCGAGTCGGTCAGCGAGGAAGGCGGCTTGCCGCCGGCCCTCGTCGGACAGGTCGACGCCGACCGACCCCGAGAAGCGATCCTCGGCGGTCAGCTGCGTCGCACCGTGGCGCACCAGGAACAATCGCGTGAGCGAGGCGGGCATGACCGCAACGATAACGCGCAGCCCGACCGGCCGCGAGCGTTAGGACCGTGGCGCGCGTACTTCGACGGCGCGCGCCTTGACCAGGCGCTTGATCAGCGCGGCCGGCAACGGCGCGTCCAGCGGGAACTGGATCGTACCCTTCGACGTCACGTAGCCGGCGACATCGATCCGGTGGGCGCGCAGCAACGCCGGCGTGATCGGGAAGAGGCTGGTGTGGCTCTTGAACGCCGCGTACCAGACCAGCGTCTTTCCTTCCAGACGGAACCCCGGCATCCGGTAGCTGAAATGCTCGACCGCCGCGGGCGCCGTCGCCCGGACGATCGCGCGGATCTGCTGCAGTCGCTGGCGGACGGCGGGCGGCAGTGCCGCGAGGTACGCGCGTACCTCCGCCGCGGCGGGTGTCGCCTGGCGGGGCATCATCCCACCGTCCGGAGGCTGGGCGGCCTGAGGACGTTGTCCGGGCACCAGATCTCCGTCCCGATCGGAACATCCGCCTTGCCGAGCGATGCGAACAGGCACATCCAGCGCTGCGCGGCCGGTAACGGGTGAACGAAATAGTGCACCACGCTCATGACCGCCGTGCGGCGCGTTCCATCCGGGAACCGCAGCTCGACGTCGACGTCGCCCGGGCCACGGACCTCGTGCAGCGCCGGCATCGGCGCCACGACCAGCCCGCGACCGGTCATCGCGAACGTGTCCTCGATGGTCAATAGGCGCCGCATGTGCCGATGCGCCCGGATGGTACTCGCGACGACCGGTCTAAGAAACTTGCAGCCGTGGCGTGACGACGGTATCCGCATGAGAGATGAGATTCGGTCGCGGCGGCCGGGGCCGGCGGCGCGTGCCGCTCTTCGTGCTGGGCGCGATCTTCGTCGTGGTCATGGTCTGGACCGTACGCGAGGTGCGCGAGCCGGGGCCGTGGCAGCGCGTGTTCGCGACGCGCGAGGGCCTGACGGGCAGCCGGCTCGCGACGGGCGGGATCATTCGCACCGGCGATCGGTTCGTGGCGCTGCCGCATCCGTCGGCGCTTCGCCGCGACGTCGAGCTCCGGTACCAGGGCCGCGCGCTGGTCGTGCCGGTGCTGGACGTCGGACCGTGGAACGTCGACGACGCGTACTGGGAGAACAGCCAGCGCCCGGCGGCCGAGCACGGCCGCGGCGCCTACCGAACGCCCGCGAACCGCGCCGGCATCGATCTCTCCGACGCGACCTTCGCGATGCTGGGCCTGCGCGACAACGACTACGTCGAATGGCGTTTTGTCCATCGCGGATACATTCCGTTTCCGCGGCTGGCGGCGGAAAATCGCTAAGAAGGAAATGCGCTTGCTTGCATGACGGGCGGGATGATCTAATGACGGTGCCCATGGGCATGCGTAGCCTCCGGCGCCTCGGTTTCGCGGCGTTAATGTTGTTAACGGCAGGCCCCGCCGTGGCTCAGCCGGTGGAGGACGCGTCACGCGCCGAGGCCCGCAAGATCGGCTACGCAGGCGTCGAGGCGTTCCAGGCGGGCGACTTCGCGACCGCGCGCGATCGGCTGGAGACGGCGTACCAGATGCTGCGCGTGCCGTCCCTGGGCCTGTGGTCGGCGCGGGCGCTCGTGAAGCTGGGGAAGCTCGTCGAGGCGGAGGCGCGTTACCTCGAGGTCATCCGGCTGCCGACCTCGGTCGGTGACGAGGCGATCCAGGAGCAGGCCCGCCAGGACGCGCGCAACGAACGCGGCGAGCTGGCCCGCCGGATTCCGAGCGTGCGCATCCGTGTAGAGGGCGCGCCGCCCGCGGAGGTCGCCATCACCATCGACGGCACGGCGTCGGTCGCCGCGACGAACGATGACAAGCGCCTCGTGAACCCCGGCCCGCACAAGGTCGAAGGCGTGCGCGGAACGGCGCGCACGAGCACGGAGATCGCGGTTGCCGAGGGCGAGCAGAAGGAAGCCGTGTTGCGTTTCGGGATCTCTCTTGTCGATGCGCCCGGTGGCGGCGGGGCAGACGCCACGCTCGGCGCGCAGCGCGGCGACGTTTCAACCGGAAGCAGCATGAAGCGCACCGTTGGATGGGCGACGCTGGTTGCCGGGGGCGCAGGTCTGGCCGTCGGCGCCGTCACCGGCCTCATGGTGCGATCGAAGAAGAACCACCTCGACGGCGTCGGCTGCGGCGACGGCGGACAGATGTGTCCCGCCAGCGAAGCCGCCAACGTCGACAGCTACAACAGCCTGCGCCCGGTGCCCGCGATCGGTTTCATCGCGGGCGCCGCGTTGGCAGGCGTCGGCGCATACCTGCTGCTGACGACGCCTGCGCCCGCCGATGCCGGCACTGGCGCCGGCGTCGCGGCCGGAAGGCGGCGGTTCGGTTTCCGCAACGTCAGGCTGGCCGTCGTTCCCGGCGGCACCCTGGTCACCGGAGAGTTCTAGGCCTATGCGCGCGCGGGTGATCCTTCTCGGCTGCAGTTTGCTCGGCGGGTGTCTCTATTCCGAGTACCGCGTCGGCGACGGCGGGACCGCGGGGGCTACCGGTCCGGACGCCGGCGGCGTCGGAGGTCGAGGCGGCGGGTCGGGGGGTGCCGCCGCCGGTGGCGCGGGACGGGGCGGGGCCACGGCGGGTCTGGCGGGCAACGGCGTCGGCGGGACGACCGGCGCGGCCGGCAGCGCCGGCGGCAGTAGCGGTGCGACCGGCGGAGTGGGTGGCACGACTGGATTGGCAGGGACCGGTGGTGGTGCAGCCGGGCGCGGCGGAACGACCGGCGCCGGTGGCTCGATCACCGGGACGGCCGGGACCGGTGGCGCGGGTGGTCGGGGAGGCACGACCGGCGTGGCGGGAACCGGCGGCGTGGCCGGGCGCGGCGGCACGAGCGGCACAGCGGGCACGACCGGAACAGCGGGCCGCGGGGGAACGACCGGGACCGCCGGGCGCGGCGGCACGACCGGCACAGCGGGCACGGGCGGCGGCACCGGCGGTAGCAGCGGGACGACGGCGCCCAACTGGGTGCCGTCGTTCTCGATCGTCTACCAGCTCGATCTGGGGATAGGACAGCTGGCCGTGGAGGCACACGGCATCCTCCAACTGAACGAGGTCGGGACGTTTTTCCCGATCCAGGACCCGATGGGGATCGCGATCGAAGGCGGCTCCGCCCAGTTCCGCTTCATGGCAATGGACCCCGGCCGCCTGGAGCAGCCCACGGGCACGCAGCTGCCGAGCCAGCTGCAGACGCCCGACGGAACGAGCTTCACGCTGGGCGGGTGGTACCGCATCGGCGCCAACCAGTCAGGCCTCATTCAGTATCTGATCAGCAATGACGGCCCGGGCGCGTATCAAGGAGGGTTCGTCTTCTATCTGGATCAAACGAACGGCGGCTTCGATCTCGACCGCGCCGCCGCGTACTGTCGCATCGGCACGATGGGGTCGACGACGGTCTTCGACTACAACGAAGCGCAGACGGCGAACCAGATCGGCGCCGACACGGTCGCCGGCGACCGCTGGACGCACCTCGTCTGTCGCTACGACGCAATCCAACACACGCTGTCGATCTTCGTCGGCGGCGAGCGCAGCATTCAGAATCCCGCCCCGAAGGCGATCCGGTCGGGCCCCGGTCCGTTCATGCTCGGTAGCGAGCAGCCGTTCAGCGGTTTCGCCGGGAACATGGACGAGGTGTTCTTCACCAAGACCGCCCTCGACGACCAGCACATCAAGCGTGTCTACGCGTGCGGCATCGACGGCTCGCGCTGCCGGTGCAACGGTCAGGGCTACGCCAGCTGCGGCTTCGCGGCGCCGGGCTGTCTGAACCTTCCGACCCGGTGCGACCTGCCGCAATGATGTTACCGTTGTAGGCCGCATGGAGGACGCGTCCGGAGACAAGGTTCTCGCCGGCAAGTACAAGCTGGTCCATCAGCTGGGCAAGGGCGGCATGGGGTCCGTGTGGCTGGCGCACCACCTGACGCTGCAGTCGCCGGTCGCGATCAAGCTGATCGAGCCGCAGATCGCGACGAACCCGGAGGCGCTCGCGCGCTTCATGCGCGAGGCGCGCTCCGCCGCCGCGCTGCGCAGCCCGCATGTCGTCCAAATCCTCGACCACGGCGTGGACGGCGCGACGCCCTACATCGCGATGGAGCTGCTCGAGGGCGAATCGCTGGCGGCGCGCCTGCGCAAGGTCGGGCGGCTCTCGCCCGAGGACACGGCGCGCATCCTGACGCACACCGCACGCGCCGTCTCGCGGGCGCACGAGGTCGGGATCGTCCACCGCGATCTGAAGCCCGACAACATCTTCCTTGTCGAGAACGAAGAGGAAGAGATGGCGAAGGTGCTCGACTTCGGGATCGCGAAGTCGACGGCTGTCGGCTTCGGCGTTTCGGCGATCGCCGAGACGCGCACGGGCGCGCTGATGGGCACGCTGCACTACATGAGCCCCGAGCAGGCGGAGGGCGTGAAGTCGGTCGACTTCCGCAGCGACATCTGGGCGATGGGGGTGATCGCGTTCGAGTGCCTGCTCGGGCGCCGGCCGTTCGAAGGGGAGACGGTCGGGACGCTGGTCCTGGAGCTGTGCTCGCGGCCGCTGCCCGTTCCTTCGCAGTACGGTGCCGTGCCCGCCGGCTTCGACGCCTGGTTCGGCCGCATCTGCGCGCGCGAGCCGGCGGCGCGCTTCGCGTCGGCGCGCGACGCGGCGGCGGACCTGCGGCGGATCTGCAATGCGTCCGGGCTCGCGAGCGACGACAAGGAGGCGGCACGCCAACCTGCGGAGGGCGTGCGCACGAAGCTGGTCCCGCCCGCGCGCGGGCCGTTGAACGGCAGAGTCGTGGGTTTGGGGATAGTGGGCGTTGTCGCCGTGGGCGGGATCGTATTCGCGGGACTCCGCTCGGGCGAGCGCCAACCGGCGCCTCCCGCCGCCGTTTCTGCGCCTGTCGCGACGCCCGCGCCTGTCGCGCCGCCCCCTCCGCCCGCGCCCGAGCCG
>DATMZL010001377.1:0-3555 GCA_035607075.1 Polyangia bacterium | reverse complement strand
GCAGCGGCGCCATCGGCCTGCGGGCGCTGGCCACCGGCCTGCCCGCCTGGTACCTGATGAACCCGCGGCGCGCCACGGCGCAGGATCTCCAGTGCGCGATCAACGCGCGCACGAACCTGCAGTACCTGATCGTCAGCACGTCGAGCAACGGCGATCCGATCAACTGCAACTGCCCAGGGACGTACGACGGCGCGGGGACGGCCGTCGTGCATCCGCCCCAGGAAGAGGTCGAGAAGACGACCGTGCAGCTGGGCGGCGCCAGCTTCGGCGCGGCGCTGCCCTGGGCGGCCAGCGACGTGAAGAGCGCTGCCGGAAACAACACGGGCCAGCTCAAACGGATGACCCAGTTCGGCACCGACGCCTCCGGCATGGCGGCGACGTTCCTGGCTCGGACGACGTTCATCCACTACCGCACGGGCACGACCGTCCACGGCGATCAGCCGAAGGTGATGAAGCTGCTTGGCGACACGACCGGCGGCGAGATGATCGTGTCGGCGTACGCGAAGCACCTGTCCACCTGCTTCACCACCGTGCAGGCAGCGCCGATCGCGGTCGGCGCGCGCGGTAACTCCAGCGAGCTGGTGAGCTTCGGCGGGCGAATGCTGCCGTCGATCTCGCCGACGCAGCTCAAGCAACTCCTGACCGGCGCGCGCGGTGACGCGCTGACGGCGAAGGGCGCGCTGCGCGATCTGCGCGATTCGTCGCTGACGAAGCTGAACGATCTGGCGAAGCGCAGCGCCAGTCAGGTGCAGAAGGACTTCCTCGACAAGCTCGCGCTTGGCCAGACGCAGGTGCGCCAGCTGGCCGACACGCTCGCCGACACGCTGAACGCGATCTCGAACGATAACGTCGCCGGGCAGGCGCAGGCGGCGGCCGCGCTGATCGCCGCCAACGTCACGCCGGTCGTGACCGTCCACATCGGGTTCGGCGGCGACAACCACACCGACAACAACCTGCAGGCCGAGGCCGATCAGCACGTCAGCGGCATCCAGGGGATCCAGGCGATCATGGACGCGCTCGCCGCCACCAAGGACGCGAGCGGCAACGCGCTTATCGATCGCGTCACCTTCGCGACGATGAACGTGTTCGGGCGCAACCTGAACAACATCTCCAAGCTGTCGTCGACCACCAGCCCCGGCGGTCGCGATCACTACGGCAATCACAACGTCATGGTGATCGTCGGCAAGAACGTGAAGCCGAGCGTGATCGGCGGCGTCACGGCCGACAGCAAAGGAACGCTTGTCGCGTCCGGGATCGACTCGGTCACCGGCGCCTCGATGGCGAGCGGCGGCGACATCGACGCGAGCAAGACGCAGACCTCGGCGGCGCGCACGCTGGGCGCCGCGCTGGGCATCCCGGACGCGGTCGCGACCAACGACTACATCGCGGCGGCGGGCGGCAAAGTCGTCACCGCGGCGCTCGCCAACCTCCCGAGCACGTAGCCGGAACACATCTGCCACGCGTTTGCCTACAGTGTGAGGCAGGTCGCCACACGGCCATCTTGCCCCTTGCAAGAACGCCCCACTTTCAGGGTCGAGCTGTCGTTTCCGTCTGACTCAATTTATTGAAATCATTAGAATTTATTGAATGTGTCGAGTCAGCAAAGATGGCATGTCCGCTGCATTCGTCGCGACCCGCGATTGGCCACTTCGGTCAGCCGCGTCAACCAAAAAACAGGAGTCACCCATGACGCTCGTTCGTTCGATCTTCCTCGCTCTCGCCGTGATGCTCCCGACCGCCTGGACGGTTGCCCGCGCTGCTGACGCCCCCGCTGGCGAGGCCGCTGGCGATGCGAAGAAGGAGAAGAAGGCCAAGAAGGGCAAGAAGGCCGAGGGTGGTGAGGAGAAGAAGGCGGACGACAAGGCCGCCAAGTAATTCGGCTTGCCGTGGCGAGGCCCTTCGGGGTCTCGCCGCAGCAGGAAAGACCCCCGGTATTGCGAGAGCGAGCCGGGGGTTTTTTTTATCCTGCGCGCCTCGCGCAGCCGTCGCCTACTTGGCGTTCGGCGCCGTGAGGATCGCGATCTTCGACGCGCCGGCCTTCTTGGCGACGGACATGATGTCGACCGCCGAGCCGAGGTAGACGTTCTTGTCGCCGCGAATCAGAAGCGTCTCCGAGCCCGTCTCCGCGAGCGCCTTGCGGATCTCCTCTTCCAGGTTCGCCGCCTCGAGCTTGCGCGACCCCAGATAGAGCTCGTTGGCCCGCGTCACCGTCAGCACCGGATCGCTTCGGCGCTGCGACACCGGCCCGGCTGCGTTCGCTTTGGGCAGCACGACCTTCATCCCGGCGCGCGACGCGACCTCGGACTCGACCAGCGCGGTCGACGTGACCATGAAGATGATGAGCAGAACCAGGAACACGTCGGTCAGCGGCGTGATGTTGATTTCCGCGACGACGTTGTCGGCCGCGACCTCGCCTTCTTCGCTGCTGGTGGTCGCGTCGTCGAGCTGAACGTTGATTCCCACGGTCGCTCAAGCCTCCGGCGTCGCGACCGGTTCGGCGGCTCCGCCCGCGACCGCCACGACCGCAGCCGGCTTGCGCTTGACGCCCTGGCCCAGCGCGGTCAGGAATTCCTCCGCGAACAGGCGGTAGTGCATCGCGATGACGCCGATGCGGGCGACGAAGTAGTTGTAGGCGATGACCGCGTAGATCGCGACAAGCAGGCCGGCCGCGGTGGCGACCAGCGCTGCGGCGATGCCCTGCGACACGACCTTGAAGCCGCCCGTCCCCGCCACCGACATCGACTGGAACGCCTTCAGGATGCCGACGACGGTACCGAACAAACCGACGAACGGCGCCGACGAACCGACGGTGCCCAGCGCCCACAGATAGCGCTTCAGCGACAGCACCGTCGCGTTTCGCTGCGACGTCACGGCTTCCGTCGTCTTCTCGGGCGTCTTGGCGAACACGGTCAGGCCGCGCTCGAACACGTCGGCGATCGGAATCGACGACATCTCGCACAGCGCCGCCGCCTTGGCGATGTCCCCGCGTTCCAGCGCGTCGATCACGCGGTTCTTGAACGCTTCGGACTTGGGAACCACGTTCCATAGCGCGTAAAGGCGCTCGCAGATGACGGCCAATCCGGCCAGCGACCACGCGAGCAGCAGGGAGAGAATCACCCACTCGTCGCGGACCAGGTTCCGCATCATTTCCCAGGACATGAGGTGAGAAGTGTAGCCTGGAACGACGGGACGCGCCCGCGGGCCCACACGCAATTCCGGGTCCGCATGTAGAATCGGCGAATCGATGACAGCACCGGCCGCCGATCCGCCGCGCCCGTCTGACACCGACGGGAAGTTCCGATTCGGGCGCAGCCTCATTGCGGTCGAGGCGGCCATCACGACGGCTGAGGTCGTGGTGGTCCTCGGGCCCACGCTCGCGCTCGCGGCGATCTCACTGCAACACGCGGGCGACGTGCGCCGGGTGGCGGCGATCATCGGCGCGCTGATGGTCCTCGGGTGGGTGCGTGCGGCGGATCTGGTTCGTCCGATCCTCGCCGCGCGGAACGCTAAGCGCGTGGGACGCCCTCTGGATGCCGTCCAGATCGCCGCGGTCGA
>DATMZL010000095.1:0-7646 GCA_035607075.1 Polyangia bacterium | reverse complement strand
TCCCATTCAGGTTGGCCTGCGCGCCGGGTGCAAGTTCGCCAACCTCGTCGAGGAATACGGTGCCGCCGTTGGCCGCTTCGAACAGGCCTGCCCGGGCCTGAAGGGCGCCTGTGAACGCCCCTTTCTCGTAGCCGAACAGCTCGCTTTCCTGCAGCGACTCCGTCAACGTCGCGCAGTTGATGCCCAGGAATGGGCCGTTCGTTCGACGAGATTGCGCGTGAATCGCGCGAGCAACTCCTTGCCCGCGCCAGTCTCGCCGAGGACGAGCACGCTGATAGACGAACGCGCGGCGAGGGCCGCCTGGTCGTACAGGGCGCGCATCGCCGGATCACGAGAAAATCCCGAAGGATGTTGTGGAGCTGAACGGGATCGAACCGTCGGCCTCCTGAGTGCGATTCAGGCGCTCTCCCAGCTGAGCTACAGCCCCAACACGCTCGGGGTCGCCGAGCGCGGCGACATTCTACGCAGGGGCGCCTCCAATGCAACCGCGGCGTCGAGGAAACGCCGACGCCGCGGCGCGCGAGGGTTACTTCGCGGGTTTGGGGGCCATCGGGGCCGCGGGGCCGGGCGCGGCGGGCGCCGGCTTTCCGGGCTCCGCCGCCTTCGGCGCGGCGGCCTCCTTGGGACGCTGGTACATTCCGGTCAGCTTGGCCGGCTTGCCGATGACGTTCATGTTGGCGTTGAAGCCGACGTACGCCGCAGTCGCGCCGGGCGGCACTTCGAGCTTGTCGACCTTCAGCGGGTACAGGACGAAGTTGTAGTGGTGCTTCGGGCTGCCAGGGGGCGGGCAGGGCCCGACGTAGCCGGGCTTGCCCATGTCGGTGTTGCCCTGGACGTCGCCCTTGAGCATGTTGACGCCCGACGCGTTGCCGGCGTCTTCGGGCAGCGCCGTCGCGTCGGCCGGGATGTTGTAGACGATCCAGTGCCAAAAGCCCGAGCCGCCCGTCGGCGCGTCGGGGTCGTGGACCATCAGCGCGAAGCTCTTGGTGCCCGCGGGCGGGTTCTTCCATTCGAGCGCCGGCGACTTGCCCTCGCCGGTGCAGCCCATGATGTTGCCGGCGTTCTTCTGGCCGATGGCGCCGCCGTTCTTGAAGTCGGCGCTCGTGAGCGCGAACGGGGCGGCGGCCGCAGTTCCGGCGGCGGTCGCGATGAGCAGCGCCGCGCTGATTCCAATGATGTTTCGCATGCTTCGCTCCTTCCAGGATCTTGGTTTCGGGACTTGCCGGCGCGAAACGTAACAACTCATCCTTGGACGTCAACAGGCACGTTCCTCCGCTATCCTCGCCAGCCGACATGGCGAAACGCGTGCGCGCCGACCTCGCGCTGGTCGACCAGGGGCTGGCGCCGTCGCGCGAAAAGGCGCGCGCGCTCATCCTCGCCGGCGAGGTGCTGGCGGGCGACCGGCCGATCGACAAGGCGGGCGACCTGGTCGACGCGGGCGCCGAGCTGCGCCTGCGCTCGGCGCCGATGCCGTACGTCTCGCGCGGCGGCGTCAAGCTGGCGCACGCGCTCGACACGTTCGGCGTCGCCGTCCAGGGCGCGGTCGCGCTGGACGTGGGCGCGTCGACGGGTGGCTTCACGGACTGCTTGCTGCAGCGGGGGGCGGCGCGCGTCTACTGCGTCGACGTAAGGCAGGGGCAACTCGACTGGAAGCTGGCGTCGGACCCGCGCGTGCGCGTGCTCGACCGCGTGAACATCCGGCTGGCGCCGCCCGATCTCTTGCCCGAGCGCGCCGACGTCGTGGTGATCGACGTGTCCTTCATTTCGCTGCGGCTGGTGCTGCCGTCGCTGCCGCCGCTCGTGAAGCCGGCCGCGCCCGTCGTCGCGCTGGTGAAGCCGCAGTTCGAGGTCGGGCGCGCCGACGTGGGCAAAGGCGGCATCGTGCGCGACGAGGCGGCGCGAGCGCGCGCGCTCGCCGAGGTGCGCGCCGCCGCCGCCGCGCTCGGTTACGAGGTCGGCGCCGACACGGTCTCGCCCATCACGGGCGGCAAGGGCAACGTCGAGTTCCTGCTCGCGTTGCGCGCGCCGAGCTAGATCGCGTCGGGTGCAGGCGGGCTTCGCCCGCCGGAGCCCATCGCGGGAGGGTTTGGGAACCCTTTGAGGGTTCCCATCTAAAAAACGAGCTTGCCAGTGCCGGCGCAGGTCGTGATGAGCGGCGACACGCTCTCCGCGCTGTCGGCGTTGTACGAATAGGGCAGCGGGGGCGGCGCGACCGTCGGCCGCATGATGTCGAGCGTGAAGCCGCGCGGGAACCTGTCGCCGCTCTCGATCATCGTGCCCGGGGTCGGATCCCCGTACGAGGTCGTGACGGCTAGATGGGTGTCAGGGGGGCCGACGTTGTCCTCGAACATGTTGCTGGCGACGAAAACCGTCGCGGCGCTGTCCGAGACGATGCCGAAGGAGGTGACGTCGTCGAAGTGGTTGTTGGCCACCTGCGCCGTTCCCCAGCGGATGCGCGGGCCCGAGTTGACCCTGAAAAACCCGTTGTGGTGGTACGTGACGGACAGGTCCTTGTCCTCCGCCTGTTGCGCCGGGTCGTTCGTGTGGCCGACGAGGCTGGTGTCCTTGTGGTCGTGAAACAGCGTCCACGAAACGGTAACGAACGACGAGCCGTGCGTGATGTCCACCAGGCCGTCGTAGCCGGAAGTCGTGTCGTACCGATCGCTCGACAGATCGCAGTGGTCGATCCAGATGTGGTGCGCGTTCAGGATCGTGATCGCGTCGCCTTCGCCGACCGCGGCCTTCGCGATCTTCAGGTTCTGGACGATCACGTTGTCCGTGTAGCTGAGATCCAGCCCCGCCCCCGTGAAACCGGAGCTGTCGCCCATTCCGATCAGCGTCTTGTTTCCGCCCCGCATGGTCTTATCGACGGTGACCTTGATCGTCTCCGTCAGCGGCAGCATGCCGTCGAGGTAGATGACGAGGGGATCGTGTGACTGCAGCGCGGCCGTCAGCATGTCGGCGCGGTTCACGATCATCGTCTGCCCGCCATTGCCCCCGGTCGTCGCCTCGCTGACGCCGCCGTCCGCTCCCGAGCTCGCCACGGCGGCAAAACCTAGCTTCATGTCCGAGCAGTCCGCCGGCGGCACCGGCTTCTTCGTGTAAGGGTAGAGCTTCGCGTCGCCGCAGGCGACGGTGAGGGCGGCGGCGAGGGCCAGGACGGCGCGGCAGAGCACGCGTCAATATTACGTTACGCGGCCGCCACGCGTTATCCTGCGTGCGATGGTCATCTTGGTCACCGGCGCCGCCGGGTTCATCGGGTCGCACCTCAGCGAGCGCCTGTGCGCGCGGGGCGACGACGTGATCGGGTTCGACAACTTCGATCCCTTCTACCCACGGCCCGAGAAAGAACGGAACCTGACCAAGCTGCGCGCCGAGCCGAGGTTCACCCTCGTCGAGGGCGACATTCGTGACGCCGACGCGCTGGAGCGCGTGTTCACGGAGCGCCACCCGGAGGTGGTCGTCCACCTCGCCGCGCTGGCGGGCGTGCGGCCGTCGCTGGCCGAGCCGGTGCGCTTCGCCGACGTCAACGTGATCGGCACGCAGCGCGTGTTCGATGCGTCGCGCGCGCACGGCGTGTCGCGGTTCGTGTTCGGGTCGTCGTCGTCGGTGTATGGGCACGACAGCCAGCCGCCCTTCAAGGAGTCGGATCCCTGCCTGACGCCGGTGTCGCCCTACGCGGCGACGAAGCGGGCCAACGAGCTGATGCTCTACACCGCGCACCACCTGTACGCGGTCGACATCACATGCTTGCGCTTCTTCACCGTGTTCGGCCCGCGCCAGCGGCCCGACCTGGCGATCCACAAGTTCGCGCGCCTCATGGCCGCCGCCAAGCCCATCCCGATGTTTGGCGACGGGTCGACATCGCGCGACTACACGTACGTCGACGACATCATCGATGGCGTCGTCGCGGCGATCGATCAGCCGCGCGCCGGCGCGCCCGGGTTCCGCATCTACAACCTGGGCGGCTCGCGCACGACGACGCTGAAGCAGCTGATCGATCTGGTCGCGAAGTCGCTGGCGATGAAGCCGACGATCGACGCGCAGCCCGAGCAGCCGGGCGACATGCAGCGCACGCTCGCCGACGTGACGCTGTCGGCGAAGGAGCTCGGCTACGCGCCGAAGGTGTCGATGGAGGAAGGGATGCGCCGCTTCGCCGACTGGTGGCGCTCGCTGGAGTAGCGCGCGTCAGCGACGGCCCAGCGGCGGCAGCGCCTCGCGAAAATTCCCGCGGATGACGACGACGCCGCCGGGCACGGCCGGATCGTCTTCGACGGTGGCGGTGCTGCCGTCCCAGTCGCTTGTCAGGGGAATGCGCAAGCTGGGAACGAAGACGCGACTGCGGACGCTGGCGGCGTCGGTCGGCAGCCCGGATAGGTGCAAGCGGCGGCGCCTGACGTCGACCATGAAAACGAGAAAGTCATCCTGCAGCGCGCCGAACTGGGGCAGGCGCTCCAGCGTGAACGGAGCGGAGAACGCCACCACCGTGCCTTTCGGCACTGACGCCAGCTTGGCGCGCGCGGCCTTCTCCAACCGCATCAGCGGCGGCGAGCTCGCCTGGCCAAAGTCCAGGCAGCCGTCGATAAGCGGCATGTACAGATCGCGGGCGGTGCGCCAGAGCGCGAGGTCGCCCGGGTGTGCGTCCCTGGCGACCTCGGCGAACGCGTTCGCCGCGCGGTCGCCCCAGCGCCGGGCCGCACGCGCGTGCAGCGGCGCCAGCTGGTCGTAGAACGGCGGGTAGGTCAGGGCCAGGAACTCTTCCTTGATGCCCGCGCAGAACGCCCAGCGGGGGAGCAGGGCTTCAGGCGCGGTCCCTTCCAGCTCTTCGAGGACGTCGCGCGGGGGCGGATATTTTTCGAGGAGCTTCCGGACGTACCGAAGCTTGTAGCCCGCGCCGAGATAGTAGATGAACGAAAATGCCCGCGGCTGCTCGTAGACTGAGAGAGCCTCGATGACGTGGGCGTAACCGGCGTCGGTCTGCCCAGCCGCGAGCAGGGTTTCTCCCTTCCGCAGGAACAGGTAGATGACGAATCCCATCAGCACCCCGCGATCGCTGCCGTCGGCGAGGAAGCAGCGATAGTCCTCCGCGAGGCCGGCGATCGGCGTGGCCATCAAGTCGCGCGCCAGGTCGGGCGGGAGCGGAGCGTCGAACTTCTTGACGACCTTCTGCGCGCGCACCGCGAGCTCGAACAGCGGCTGCAGCCGCCCCAGCTTCGCGTCCGCGTCCGGGCAAGGCTCGACAGCGACGACCGGAGGCGCGTCGAACGCCGCCGTGTATTGCTCGCGGATCTCGCGATCGCCGCGCCGGCAGGCGCTGGTCAGCATCGAGACCGCGGCGACGACAAACAGGACGCGCACACCGAAACGGACGAGGACGCGGGCGCGGTGTCGCGCGCTCATCGCGCGGGTGCAGGCGCGACAGCGTAATGGACGGCGGAAAGCGCCCGCAGCTCGGACGCCGACGCTTCGGGCGACGTGTCCGACAGGAAATTCCCGCCGCCGATCTCGGGACCCGCCAGGTACTTCAATAGATGCGGCTGGCGCAGCGGCGGGTGAAAGGCGATGAAGAAGTGGAACGCGTCTCCGCTTCGCGCGTCAGCCGGCGCCTGGTGCAGCACCATCACGTACGGGAACGACATGCGCCACAGGTTGTCGAACCGGATCGTCACCGCCGACAGCGCGCGCCCGAGCGCGGCGGCCTCCGCGTCGCGGAGCGCGAACACGTGCGGGACGCGGCGCTTGGGCACGACGTAGACCTCGTAGGCGTAGCGCGCGAAGTAAGGGACGAACGCGATCACGTGCTCGTCTTCGTGGAGGACGCGCGGACCGCCGCCCTGCTGCTCGGCGCGAATGATGTCGTCCATCAGGCCGCGCCCGGTCTCCGCGTGGTGGCGCGCCGACGCCGCCAGCTCGTTCTCCATCGTCTTCCAGACGAATCCGGTCGCGTAGATCTGCCCGTGCGGGTGCGGATTCGAGACGCCGACGACGTCGCCTTTGTTCTCGAAGCAGAGCACCTGTTTGATGCCGGGGCGCGCGCCTAGATCGCGCGTCTCGCGCTGCCACACGTCGACGACGCCGTCGATCGCCGCCTCCGACATCTCGGCCAGCGTCAGGTCATGGCGCGGCGAGAAGCAGACGACGCGCGCCCGACCGTCGGCGGGCGCGACCCGGTACGGCGCGGGTGGCTCGGCAGGGGCGCGCGGCGCCGCCGGGCCCACGCACGGATGGTCGTTGTCGAAGACGAACGTGCCGTCGTAGGTCGGGTTGCGCGCGCCGCCGACGCGCGCGTTGCCCGGGCAGAGGTAACAGTCGGCGACATATGCTGGGCGCGCCGCCGCCGCCGGCGCCACGGTGCCGCCCGTCCACGGCCGGTTCTGCCGGTGCGCCGCCACCACGACCCACTCCTCGCGCAGCGGATGCCAGCGCTGTTCCCAGGTCGGCATCAGCCGCGCTTGCCGTGCGCGCGCCAGCGGAACGCGTGCTCGACGATCACGTCGAGGTCCGGCAGGCGCGGCTTCCAGCCGAGCACCTCGGCCGCGGCGCGGTTGTCGGCCACCAGCGCCGGCGGATCACCAGCCCGGCGTCCGACCTCCCGGAAGGGAACGGGCCGTCCGACTGCCTTGCCCACTGCCTCGACCACCGCGCGCACCGAGTGCCCGTGCCCGGTGCCGAGATTCAGCTGCAGCTGCTTGTTCCCGCCGCGCAACCGTTCCAGCGCGCGCAGGTGCGCCTCCGCCAGATCGACGACGTGAATGTAGTCGCGGATCGCGGTCCCGTCGGGCGTCGGGTAGTCCGTGCCGTAGACGTCGAGCGCGCCGCGCTGCCCGAGAGCCGCCTCGATCGCCAGCGGGATGAGGTGCGTCTCCGGGTCGTGATCCTCGCCGATCTCCCCGTCGGGATCGGCGCCCGCCGCGTTGAAGTAGCGGAGCGCTGCATAGCGGATCTCATATGCGCGCGAATACCAGTGCAGCATCTTCTCGACCGCCAGCTTGGTCTCGCCGTACGGGTTGACGGGATTCTGTGGGTGGTCCTCGGCGATCGGCACGCGCTGCGGCTCGCCGTAGGTCGCGCACGTCGACGAGAACACGACGTCGCGCACGCCCGCATCGAGCATCGCGTCCAGCAGGTTCAACGATCCGGCGACGTTGTTGCCGAAGTACTTGCGCGGGTTGGTGACGGATTCCCCGACGTAGGCGTATGCGGCGAAATGGATCACGGCGTCGACCTGGTGGCGCTTCATCACGTCCACAAGCAACGCGCGATCTGCGAGATCGCCGCGCACCAGCGGCCCCCACTTCACCGCCCATTCGTGGCCGTAGACCAGGTTGTCGAACACGACGGGCTCGAGGCCCGCCGTCGCGACGGCCTTGGCGGTCTGGCTGCCGATGTACCCGGCGCCGCCGACGATCAGGATCGACACGGACCTAGACTAGAGCACATCTCAGAAATAGCTGCACACCCGCGCTTCGCGCGGGAGCGGCTAGTCCCCGCCCGGGTTGTACACACCCGGCAGGCGAGGCCCGCGCTCGCGATCGCGGTGGCGATGACGATCGTGGCGGTCGCCGCGGTCGCGGTCGCGGTTTCGCCCGCGTCGCTTGCGCCGCCGGCCGCCCCCGCCGCCGCCCCCGCCACCACCGTCGAAGCGT
>DATMZL010000957.1:0-3345 GCA_035607075.1 Polyangia bacterium | reverse complement strand
CAGGGGCGCGCGCTCGAGCGGCGCAGCGTGATGCACTTCGGCGGCGAGCTCTACGAGCTGGCGTCGCGCGTCGGCGGATCGTTCGACACGCTGCCGGGCGGCGCGATCATCGTGCGGCGCGAGGTCAGCGCGCTGCACGTCGGCGCGCGGCTGGGGGGCGCGTTCAACCCCGGCTCGCGGCCGGGCGAGCTGCACCTGCGCGCGCAGTTCGACGCGCAGATCGAAGCCGCGCTCTACGCGTCGCCCGCGGAGAACACGTCGCTGTTCGCGAGCGCGCTGCTGGGTCTCACCCACCAGCGCTACGAGGGGCCCGCGCCGTTCGACGGTCCGGGCGAGACCGCCACCGCCACCAGCTCGGGGCTTTCGCTGGGGCTGCGCGGCGGCGTCGAAACGTTTCGCACCGCCGACGTTCGCGTCCTGATGTTCTTGCAGATCACGCTGCCGGCGTTCGCCAGCCGCGATCCCGACCACGGCGTCGTCGATCAGTGGGTGCCTGCTGCGGCCGTTGGCGCCGGCCTGCTTTATTAGCCTGCCCCGCGCGATTCGGGACTAGAATTGCGGCGGTCTTCGCTGGAGGGTTGCGCTGCTTTCGTACCGGATGGCTCGGCGATCGTTCCTGCGCGCGTGCGGCGGTTGCGCCGCGCTGCTGGTGCCGCTGCTGCGCGACATCGAGGCGCGGGCGGACGGTGCCGGCGCGCCCCTGCGCTTCCTGATCATTCACAAGCCGCTCGGCATTCAGTGGCCGCTGTGGCGGCCGGCGGTCACGGGGACGACGACCGCCTTCACGCTGCCCGCGTGCAGCGCGCCGTTCGAGCCGCTGCGATCGAAGATGGTGATGATCGACGGCGTCAACATCGTCTGCGCGACGACCGCCAACCCGACGGGCAGCGACGGGACCGGCACCTCCGAGG
This sequence comes from Polyangia bacterium, assembly GCA_035607075.1. Taxonomy (GTDB): domain Bacteria; phylum Myxococcota_A; class Polyangia; order Fen-1088; family Fen-1088; genus JADGRB01. Next base: position 2,434 of record DATMZL010000957.1, on the reverse strand, counting down.
CCGGCATGGTGGAGCTCATGACCGGCCAGCCGTCGCTGGGGAAGATCGGCCAGCAGGACTGGTGCGCGAGCGGCGCGTCCATAGATCAAATCCTGCTTGCGCGATCGCCGATGCTGGGCGGAGCGGCGTCGTCGGTGCGCACGGCGTTCGGATCGCTGCAGCTCGCGGCGGACATCCGCGCCGACCGCGACGAAGTCGCGCCGCGCGTGCTCTCGTACGCCGACGCGCTGCCGAACCAGACCGACATCACGCGCGCGCGCCAGCCGCTCTACCCCGAGACGCTGCCGCTGAATGTCTTCCATCGTCTGTTCGGCGGCGCGCTACCGCCCGGGACGACGCCGTCCGACACCGCGCGATTGCTCGCGCAGAAGCTGAGCGTGCTGGACTTCATGCGCAAGGATCTGGCGCGCCTGCAGACGCTGATTCCGGCGAGCGAGAAGCCCCGCCTCGCGCAGCACGCCGACGCGATCCAGGCGCTGGAGGCCGCGCTCCGCGCGAGCCTGCCGGGCGTCTGCGCGGCGCCCGCAGCGCCGCCGGTGTTCACGCCCGTCGTGGGACCGCGCAATCCGAATACCACCATCTCCACGACGTTGCCGGGCCTCGATTACTACACGCCCGACGAGCCGGACAATCACCCGCACCAGGCGGTGGGCCGAGCGCACCTCGCGCTGATCAAAGCAGCGTTCGCGTGCGATCTGACGCGCGTCGCAACGTTCAGCTGGGCGTCCGGGACCAGCTGGGTCTCCTTTCCCGGTCTGTTCGACGGCGCGCAGTTGCCGGGCGGGCTGGAGTCCGCGCCCCACCACGGCATCATCCACACCGACAGCGCCCAGGTGCGCGACTGGATCTCGAAGATCGACACGTTTTACGCGCGCGAGACCGCGCGAGCGCTGCAGGACCTCGACGGGCAGCGGGACACCGACGGCAACACGCTGCTCGACAACACGGTCGCCGCCTACGTCAGCGAGTGCGCCGAGCAGCTCGGCCACGGGTCGACCGACATTCCGTTCCTGGTGTTCGGCGGACGCAACACGCGCATCCAGGGCGGCAAGCTCCTCAAGGTGACGGACGGACCGCTGGCGAGCGCCGCGAACAACACGACGACCGGCAACCGCCCCACCAACGACGTCTGGCTGGCGCTCGCGCCGACCTTCGGCGTCGCGCTCGACGGGCTCGGGGCCGCCAAGCAGTTCACGGGCCCGCTGGCCGGGCTCGTCGGCTAGCCGCCGCTACGCGACGCGTTCGAGCGCCGCGCGCACACCGTCGGTGCAGATGTCGGCGAGGTGCTGGGCGACGGCCGCGTCGAGGCCGGGCAGCGCCGCCGTCAGGGCGCGTCCCCAGAGGTCGGCGCGCGCGAGCAAGCGGCGCACCAGCGCCAGGATGGCCTCGCGCGACGGCGTCTCGCCGGCGGCCTGCCAGGCGTCGCGGAACGCCTGCAGCACGGCGAGGTCGTCCTGGATGCGGTACTCGACGCCGTCGCGCTGCCCGATCAACGCACCGTCGCGGATCTCGCGCCCGCGGTAGAACGCGAAAAGCGCCGCGAGCGCGAAGGTCAGACGCGGCGGCAGCTTTCCCTGCTTGCGGTGGTAGTCCAGCACCGTTCCGAGAATGCGCGCCTTGTACTTGCTGACGGAGTTCAGCGAGATGGACAGCAGGTAGTGCTTGATGAACGGGTTCGAGAACCGCTCCGTCACGCTGCGCGCGAACGCCTCGAGATCGGCCCGCGGCAGTGACAGCGTTGGCAGGATCTCCTGCTCGATCCCCTGCCGCATGTAGGAACGGATCAGCGGATCGTCCATGCACTCGCGGACCGTGTCCTTGCCGGCGAGGTACGCGGCCAGCACCGTCATCGTGTGCGCGCCGTTGAGGATGCGGACCTTGCGCTCGCGGTACGGCGTCATGTCCGCCGTCCAGGTGACGTCCAGCCCCGCGGCCACGAAAGGCAGCTCGGCCTCGAGCGGGCGGCGCGATTCGATCACCCACGAGTGGAAGATCTCTCCCGTCACCAGGAGATCGTCCTCGTACCCGAGCTGGGCGGAGAGCTCGCCCGCCTCGTCCTTCGGATAGCCGGTGACGATGCGATCGACGAGCGTGTTCGTGAACAGGCACGCTTCGTCGACCCAGCGCAGGAACGCGTCGCCCAATTTCCAGTCGCGCGCCGTCTCCGCCACGGCGCGCGCGAGCGCATCGCCGTTCCGCTCGATCAGCTCGCAGGGCAGCATCACCAGCCCGCGCGCGGCGTCGCCGTCGAAGTGGCGGAAGCGCGCGTGCAGGAGCTGCGTCAGCTTGCCGGGGAACGAGGTCGCGGGGCGTGCGTCCGGCGCGTCCGCGGGATCGGTCTTGATGCCCGCCTCCGTCGTGTTCGACACGACGTAGCGGAGATCCGGATTCGCGGCGCACGCGATGAACGCCTCGAAGTCCTGATAAGGATCGA
>DATMZL010000373.1:0-4827 GCA_035607075.1 Polyangia bacterium | reverse complement strand
CGCCGCTGCCGCCGCCACCGCCCGTCCCCGTCGCGCCGCCACCGCCGGACGCGCCGCCCGTCGCCGAGGTGCCGGCGCTGCCAGACGCGCCGCCGCGACCCCCGCGGCCACCCATCCCGGCGGTGCCGGTCGTCCCCGCGGCGCCGCCGCCCGAGCCGCCGCCCGCACCTCCAGCGCCGCCGGTGCTGACCGGCCCGCCCGTGCCTGCGTCACCGCCGCTGCCGGTGGTGCCAGCCGCGCCCGCGCCGTCGCTGCCGCCGCGGCCCGCGAGCGCTCCCGTGCCGCCGCTGTTGCCGGTACCGCCCGTACTCGAAACCCCGCCGGTGCCAGCGCCTCCCGTGCCGCCGGCCCCGGAGCCGTCGACCGTACCCGCGCAGGCCGCCAGCAGCGCGAGCGCCCCGACCAGGGCACACTCCTCGAGACCAGCCGACAGACGCGAACGAGGTCCCATCGAGTCCCTTGTTGATTTCCGGACTCAGACGAATCCACGGCACAAAAAACGATTTTTCGGACCGAACGGGCTCACTTCAGGATATGGCCGATTTCCGTGCGCGTTCGCGCACCCAGCCGCCCTGCGACGCGGGTAAATGACGCCGACGCCTCCTCGATCTGCGCCGGCGTGGGTCGGACGAAGCGGCGCTGGTAGCGCGCACACCATCCCTCGAGCAGACGACTCGCGATGTTCGCGATCAGCTTGTCAGGGTCGCCGCAAGCGTCGAGCAGCGCGGGCAGCTTGTCCCACTTCGATTTGCCATTCGCCAGCGCCAGGGCGTTGCGGCGCGCGTGCAGCGCCAGCGTGCGGTCGGCGACGAGGCCGCTCAAGGTCGCGATACCGACGTGAGAGAGGCGCGGTTCCAGCGCGCGCCGCGCCTCCCGCGAGAGCCCCGGCTCGGGGGATCGCAGCGCGGCGAGGAACGGCTCCGTCGCGGTGAGCGGCTCCAGGCCGGCGCGCGCGCGCAGAGCGGCGCCGCGGATGCGCGCGCGATCGGCCGACAGGAACGGCTCCACGCACGCGACGTCGTCCACCGTGCCTGACTCGCCGAGCCCGAGCAACGCCCCGCGGATCCCCGCCGGGTGCGTCGCGGTCGCGAGGGAGCGGCGATAGAAGGCCGCCAGATCGAACGGTCCACGCGCGAGCATGAGGACCCGCGCGTCCCAGCGCGCGGTCGTGTGGGTGTCGAGCAGCGCGGCCTCGAGCAGCGGCCGCGCCTCGTCGTCGGACAGCGTGGGCGCGATGGCCGCGAGTGCGGCGCGACGCACCTGGACGCTGCGATCGCCGAGCGCGCCGCGCGCGAGCGCGTCGGCCCACGGCGCCGGAATCGCGCGCGCGAGCCGGCGCGCCGCCCAGACGCGGACCACCGGATCGCGGTCGGCCAGCGCCGCGCCCAGCGCCGCCGGCGCCTCATGTTCCGCACCGCCGCCCCGCCGGATCAGCAGCTCGAAGCAGACCCGGCGAACCTCGCGATCCGGCGCGCTGCAGCCCGCGCGCAACGCCGGCGCGCAGGCCGGCGCTCTCAAGAACGCGAGCACGCGGCTGACAAAGCGTTCGTGATCGTCGCGGTTCTTCCGGGCGAGCGCCCAGACGATCGGCAGCGCCGCGATCACGTCGGGCGCGAACGCCGGCTGGAAGAACACCTCGATCGCCGCGCGCGCGGCGCGGCGGATCTCCTTTACCCAGTCGTTGAGGCGGAGGAGCAGGTACGGAATCGCGCGCCCGTCGGGGCTCGCGGCCAGCCCCCACACGGCCGCTTCGCGAATGAAACCGATACGGTGCGACGCCGCCACCGCCATCACGCCCCAGGCGGCCGGCAAACGCATGAACCGGACGAGCTCCCCCTCCGCGAGGCGCGGCCACCCGTCGCTCGAATACTCCGAAAAGCCCTGGCGCAAGGCCGCATCGACCGCCGGAAGCAGCCGCGCCGGAACCTGACCCGCAGCTTCGGCCATGCGTTCCATCGGCTCCGTCGCGCCCGCATCGTCGCCGACGCACGCGCGCAGCGTCGCGAGCAACTCGGTGGCGTGTTCGCGCGGCGTCACGACAGCTTCCCCAGATTCAGGAGCTGGGCGTTCGCTCGGGCAGAAGCCAATGACGTTTGACCGACCACCCCAGGAAGCGCCTTCCGCCCGACGGCGTCTGCCCGCCCGGATCGAACGTCTCGCCCGCCACGATTGCTTCGAGCCCCTTCACGACGGGGGCAAATCGCGCGCGGAACGGAGCGGTGCGTGTCTCGATGTACTTCGCCAGCCACCGGCCAAAGATCGCCTGCTCGTCGGACCCGAGCAGAGACATGTAGAAGAGCATCTGCCGCCAGGCATACGCCGCGTTCTTCATCAACTGCATCTGCGCCTTCCAATTGCTGCTGAGATTCTGAAAGCGCGCGCAGATCCACTCGAAGCACCGCTTCGCCATTCCCATCAGCTGACCGCGCATCGAAGCTCTGAACGCAGCATCCTCGAACAGCGTCGCGAGGTTGTGCGTCGTGAGGATCTGAGCTTGCTCGATGACCGTTCCATTTCGAGCGACGTAGGAGCCCTGACCGTCGCTGCGCGCCAGCCCCTGGCACAGCGCCGCGAGCTCCGGCGACGTGGCGACACCATCCCCTGATGGCTGCGACACGAAGGTCAGCACTTGTGCGAACGGCAGGCCGTAGTAGCGCTCGTAGAGCGACCCCGACAACAACCGCGCGGCCGCCTGGGCCGCCCGCAGATATGTATCGGAGAACGCGCCCATGAAGATGTCGGCGGCCAGCTCGTCGACGAACGGGCGCTGTTGCTCGGCCGCGCCCGCGAGCGCACGAAGCTCCTTGATCAGCTTGTTCGGGAGGATCGTCTGCGGGAAAGCGGTCAAGGCGACCGCCGCAACGCGATTGAGCGCCTCGCTGGCAGCGCGCTTCGAGGCGTCGTCACCGCCGAGCCACGGCTGCAGCGCCCGGATCCAGGGAAGCTCACCGATGCGCACCTGGCTCTCGAGTTCGAGCAGCAACAACGACCGCCGCCGGCGGAACGCCGTGTACACCGCCTCGTAAAGCCCGCGCAGCTCGGGCTCGGCAATCGCGGCGGCGCGAAGCTGCGCCGTCAGCGGCGGCACGACCTTCGCCATGGCCTCCGCCGAGCCGATCACGTCGCGCTCGACGAGCGTTTCGAGAGGAGCCTCCCAGCAGCGCGCGACCTTCCTGACGAGCGACGCAGGGAATGTCGCACCCTCCGCCGCGCCCGCGGCGGCAGCTTCGGCCGCCGCGACAGGCGCGACGACAGCGTCGAGATCCGGCACGCCTTCGTCCGGCGGCACCGACTCGAGCCGACTGGCCAATGCCTTGGCGAGCGTGACGTGGTCCGGCCGAGCGGCAGTCCGAGCTTGTTCCTCGCGCGCCGCCGCGAGGCGTGCGCTGCCGGGCGCGCCATGGCGCTTGATGTACGCGTCGACGATGCGGCGGATCGCAGCCCGATCGCCGGCGGTCACCGACGAGCCGTCCCAGATGACCTTCGTGAGGTACTGGCGCAGACGGAAGAAATTCTCCTTCCGTCGTTCGGGTTTCCCGCAGAGATTGTGGCGCGCCCGCGCGTTCCCGTAGTCATCCAGAAGCGCCTGTGCGCGCGCGCCCCACCCGGGGCGATAGATCAGAGAAGGCTGACCGTTCGTCTCGCCCAGCGTCTCGACAAACAATGCGACGGCCCGATCGTAAAGCGGTGTCCAGACACTGATCGCTTCCTTCATTCGCTGGAACTGCTTTTGCGGACGCTTGCTGCGGAGCGAAACCAGAGCATCGCCAGCCGTGGCGACACTGACGGACGTCCCCGATCGCAATGGCCGTGCATGCGGCCGCGGATAGAACCGCAGCCGATCGAAGAAGCGTCCCACTTCGTCGACGAGCTGCTCGGCGCGCGCGCTCTCGCCATGCTGCTGCAGCCAGGCGTACGCCAACAGCGCGCCCTCTTCCGGAACGTCCACCCGGTAGGTTCCGTCGCGGAGCATCCTGGTCAGCTCCGTGCGGCCACCATCGTCGACGAAATGAAGGTTCAGGGACGTTCGCCCTGCCTCCGCGCCGGCGGACAGTCGAACCATCTCGTCTCGCTCGTGAGGCAAGAGCTCGCCGCCGGCGGCGAAGCCGCCCGTCGCAAAACCGCCGTGAACGACCTCCAGCGTGACCCACGGAGGCGTCTCGGCAACCGGCGTCCGCGAGCCCACCGTCAACGAGCCATCCAGCATTCCCTTGATGATCCGCTCCCACTCCCTCACGCGGGCAGTCGCAGCTTGCCCGGCCTGCGCCATCGCCTTGAAGAGCTGGCCGAAGGGATACCCCAGCCCGATCCGTTCCTTCTTTTCGTCCTCGTTCGACATTTGGCCTGGAGGCAGGATTCGAACCCGCGCCCTGCCGGTCTAGAGCCGGCTGCTCACCACTGAGCTTCTCCAGGAAAGAGTTGCGACGTCATCACCCAGGTTCACGACAAGAGATCGCTGGCCGTGAGCGACGGGATCACCTGTTCGCGGAAGAGCGCGTACGCGGCGCTGCCCTTCGGGAGCTCGAGGTCGCCCTTGAACAGCGCCGCGAGCACGGGCGCCGAACCGAGCGTGACGGGCGCGTTTCGCGCGTCGGGCTCCCGTCGTCGCAGCCGGGCGTAGAACGCGGACACATCCTCGCCGGCGCGACGGGTGTACCGGTCTGCCGACCGCCCCCGCACGATCACCGTCCCGCAACGCGCCGCCGCGTGCAGCAGCGCCAGGTCCGACATCGACGGGCGCGCCCCGCTGCCGAAATAGGTCATCAGCTCGGGGCAGATCTTGGTGATGGCTTGATTCGAGGACGCCACGTTGTTGAATTCGAGGTG
>DATMZL010000711.1:0-2581 GCA_035607075.1 Polyangia bacterium | reverse complement strand
CGGGAGGGTTTGGGAACCCTTCCAGGGTGCCCCATCCAAGACATGAACTTGCTCTTGGCGCGACGGGCGCCAATTTCGGTCAGAGGGGAGGCGCGCCATGCATGAGAAAGGAAAGATTGCCTGCCTGCTGGCGAACGAGTTCGAGGACTCGGAGTTCCAGATCCCATGCGACTGGCTGAGCGCCGCCGGCTACCCAGTCGAGATCATCGGCGCGAAGGCCGGCGACATGCTGACCGGCGAGAAGGGACGCGAGAAGGTGATCGTCGACCTGTCGATCGATGAGGCCGACGTCGACAGCTACGAAGGCCTGCTGATCCCGGGCGGCCACTCGCCCGACTATCTGCGCGCCGATGACAGGTTCGTGGAGTTCGTGCGTGCGTTCGACGCCACCGGCCGCCCGCTCGCGGCGGTGTGCCACGGCCCGCAGCTGCTGCTCGCCGCCGAACTCCAGGTCGGGCGGACGCTGACCGCCTGGAAGACGGTGCAGGCCGACCTGCGCCAGGCGGGCGCCCACGTCGTCGATCGCGAGGTGGTCGTCGACGACAACTGGATCACCAGCCGCAAGCCCGACGACCTGTACGCGTTCACGTCGAAGTTCGTCGAACGGCTGGGGGAGCTGGAGGAACATGGGGCGTGGTGGCACGGGCACCCCGCCGCCACGACGGAGTCGTATCCTCACGGGTAAACCCCCGATAGAGCATTGGCCGAACCGATCGTCTCCCATGTATCCGACACGGCGCGCTGGGTCGCCGTGTACCGCGCGCGCGAAACCGAACGCCCCGACGCGTTGTTCCGCGATCCGTTCGCGGCGCGCCTGGCGGGCGAGCGCGGCCTCGCGATCGCCGCGGCGACGCCGCGCGCGGCGGTGACGGGCTGGTCGGCGGTCACGCGCACGAAGCTGATCGACGATCTGGTGCTGGACTCCGTCGCGCAGGGCTGCGACCGCGTGCTGAACGTCGGAGCCGGGTTCGACACGCGCCCTTATCGGCTGGCGCTGCCGCGCACGCTCACCTGGGTCGAGGCGGACCTGCCGGCGCTGGTCGACGAGAAGGAACGCCTGCTCGCCGCGGAGACGCCCGCGTGCAAGCTGATCCGGGAGCCCGTCGATCTGGCGGACTCCGCGGCGCGCGCTGATTTTCTGCGGCGCGCGGCGGCCGGCGCGGCGCGCGCGCTGGTGATCACCGAGGGCCTGGTCGTCTACCTGGATGACGGCACGGTGCGGGCGCTGGCGCGCGATCTCGTCGCGGAGCCCGGGATTCGATGGTGGGTGCTGGACCTGCTGTCGCCTGCGATGCGCGCGATGATCAGCAACGGGATGGGCGGGCGGCATCCGGCGCGGGCCCTGGTGAAGTTCGCACCCGACGACGGCGTTGCGTTCTTCGAGCCGCTCGGGTGGCGCGCGCGCGACGTGTCCCCGATCTTGCGCGCGGCGGCGCGGTTCCGCCGGGCGCCGTTGTGGATGCGCGCGCTGACGATCTTCCCGGATCCCGATCCGCGCCGACTGGGAAAGGCGCGCTGGTCAGCCGTCGTTCGCCTGGAGCGGGATCGCGAGCGCGCTTAGAGCCGTCGCGATCAGTGCCGGTCGTTGATCAGGACGCCGACGCCTTCGATGCCCGCGACGACGATGTCCAGCTTGCCGTCGCCGTTGACGTCGCCGAGCGCCAGACCTCCCGCGTGAACGCCCGTCTCGATCTGAAGCGGCGGCGCGAATGCCTTGTCGCCGTCGTTGCGCAGGATGAACACGAACGGGAAGTTCAGCGTCGCCACCGCGAGGTCGACACGACCGTCGCCGTCCAGATCGCCTGTCGCGATCGCCGAGCTGTCGACGATCGGGTAGTCGAACGGTCCGTCGAAGGTGCGATCGCCCTTGTTGTACAGCAACCCGACGTGGGCGCCGCTGGCGAGCACGAGATCAGGGACGCCGTTGCCGTCGAGATCGGCGAAGGCGGCCGACGCGGGCGACTCGCTGATCGAGACCGTGGTCGCGTCGAAGAGCGCGTTGCCGCGATTGACGAGGATGTTCAGGTTGTTCCGGGCGCCGGCCACGATCAGATCCGTGTCGCCGTCGCCGTCGATGTCTCCCACCGCCATCGAATAAACGCCGCCGCCGAGCGCGTAATTGCCGGCGGCGGCGAAGGTGCCGCTGGGCGAGTTGACGACGATGCTGACCGTCCCGCTGACGGCGTCGACAAGGCCCGCGGTCGCGAGGTCGGTGCGCCCGTCGCCGTTGAAGTCGGCGACCACCACGTTGTTGGTCGGCGCCGGCGTGCTCACGCCGACGCGGCTGCCGAACGTTCCGCCGCCGGCATTGAGGAAGACGCCCACGCCGGGGCCCGAGGTGGCTGCCACGACGTCCAGCGCACCGTCGCCGTTCAGATCGCCGAGGCCGAGCGCCCGCGAGGCGGCGAAGCCAGGGGCCGCGCGAAAGCTGCCGTCGCCGTTGTTGAGCAGAACGTCGGCGGGTGTCGGGGCTTGATTGACCTGATCGACGGCGATCGCGATGTCCGGCTTGCCGTCGCCGTTCAGATCGCCCAGCGCGAGCGCGTTCGCACGACCGGTCGAGGTGATGGCCGCGGGCAGG
>DATMZL010000112.1:0-2475 GCA_035607075.1 Polyangia bacterium | reverse complement strand
GTCGCCGGTCGTGCCGCCGATGCCCGGGGTCCCGCTGCCGCCCGCGCCCGTCGTGCCCGCCGCTCCCGTCATTCCTCCGTTGCCTCCGTTACCGGGCATCCCATTTCCACCCGCGCCCGGGTTACCGCCCGACGCGCCGGTGCCCGCGCCCCCCGCTGATCCGCCCCCGCAGCCGAGCAGCGCGCTCGCTGCAATCAGGATCACTCCACAAAAGCGACGCGACATGAAAAATGGGTTCAAGAGGGCCTCCCAGGCTTTAGTGTCCGTAGTTTACAAATCCTTCAGCTTCTGAGGAACCAAAGGAGCGGGGTACACTGGGGCACCAAGCTATGTCGACGTCGCCGGGCACAGGGTTGGTCGGGACCGTTCTGGGCGGGGCCTACAGGATCACGCGCCTGATCGGGCAGGGCGGGATGGGCGCCGTCTACGAGGGCGTGCAGCTGCGCCTCGAACGGCGCGTCGCGGTGAAGCTGATGGCGCGCGAGCTGTCCGCGAATCCCGAGGCGATCGCGCGCTTCCGCCGCGAGGCGGAGGTGACGTCGCAGCTCGGCCACCCGCACATCGTACAGGTGTTCGACTTCGGATCGGCGCCCACGGGCGAGCCTTACCTGGTGATGGAGTACCTCGAGGGCGAGGACCTCGAGAAGCGGATCGCGCGCGTCGGCAGGATGTCGGCGCCCGCCGCCAGCCACATCATTCGCCAGGTGGCGTCGGCGCTGTCGGCGACGCACGCGAAGGGGATCGTCCACCGCGACTTGAAGCCGGCGAACGTCTTCCTGCTGTCGGTCGAGGGCGAAACGGACTTCGTGAAGGTCGTCGACTTCGGGATCAGCAAGGTGCGCGCCGCGGGCACGAAGCTGACCGCCGCGCTGGCGGTGATGGGGACGCCCAATTACATGGCGCCCGAACAGGCCGAAGGCCGCATCGACGAGATCGATCACCGTACCGATCAGTGGGCGCTGGCATGCATCGCCTACGAGCTGCTCGCCGGGCGGCCGCCGTTCATCGGCGAGAACGTCGCGTCGCTGCTCTACCAGGTGATCCACCAGGCGCCGTCGCCGCTCGCGAGCATGAATCCGGGGCTGCCGGGCCAGGTCGAGGACGTCCTGCGGCGCGCGCTTTCGAAGACGCAGGTCGGTCGCTTCTCGACGATGACGGAGTTCTCGCGGGCGTTCGAAGGCGCGGCGTCCGGCAAGGCGCTCCCGCCCAGCGCGGCCGTCCCGGCGGCCGTCGCGGGCACAGCACCCGCGCCGGCGGCGCCGGCGAATCCCGGCATCGCGCCGGCGACCACGTTCTCCAGCACGGCGGGTGAGGCCCTCGCGGCGGGCGCGACCCTGCAGGGGCGCCCGAAGCGGCGCGGGCTGCTGATCGGTGTGAGTATCGCGGCGGCCGCCGCGGCCGGCGCCGGCGCCTTCGCGTTCATCTCGCGGCCCGCGACCGTGTCCACGACCGCGGCGCCGCCGTCGCCGGTTGGTGCGACGAGCGCCGCCGTTGTCGCGTCGCCTCCGGTGCCCGTGTCCGCGACGCCGCCCGCGGCGGGTCCGGCCGGCGCCGATGCGGGCGCCATGCAGGCGGCCGCGACGCCCGGTGCAGCGCCGTCGGGGCCGGCGAAGAAATCGAAGCGCCCGCGGCCTGCCTGGCCACCGACACCTGGTTCGCGGCCGTCGCAACCGTCAGGGCCGGTGGGCGCAGCGGAACCGCCGCCGCAAGCGGACTGGCCGGCGCGCGAGGCGCCGCCGCAACAGCCCGCCGGCGCGTGGCCGCCGCCGCAACAGCAACAGGCCGCGCCGGCTCCTTCATGGCCGCCGCAGCCGCAGCAAGCGGCACCCCAGCCCGCGTGGCCGCCGCCGCCGGACGCCACGCCCCAGCAGCCGAAACGAAGACGTAGCCTCTTTCGGCGGATCATCGAGTAGCATCGCGAACAGGAGGAGAGACTTCGATGAGACGGAGAACGGTGTTGCTGATGGTCCTCGCGCTTTCCTGTTTCGCGACCGCCGCCGACGCGCGTGACGATCGCCTGCGCCTGCCGCTGGCCGACGTGCTCAACAGCCCCGACGCGCGCGCCAAGCTGGATCCGGGCGTTCAGCTCTACTTCGGCCGCCAGCCGTACGCGCCGCCGGTGCGCCGCATGAGCATCACCACCGCCAACAAGAAGACGAACTTCTTCAACAAGACCGACCAGGAAGGGTGCAACTGGGTGTTCCTGTCGGCGGTGCGGAGCCTGCAGGAGTACGCGCACAAGATGGGCGGTAACGCGGTCGTCAACATCGTCAGCATCTACAAGAACCAGGAGTTCGTCAGCGAGACGCAGTACGAGTGCGGCGCGGGCAGCTTCGTGGGTGGCGTCGCGCTGCGCGGCGAGGTCGTCCTACTGAAGTGAAGATCGCGTCGAGCGAAGCGCGGCTTTTGCCGCGCGGAGCTCATCGCGGGAGGTTTGGAACCCTCTCAGGGTTCTAAGTCAAATCGGAGGGGGCG
>DATMZL010000231.1:0-8967 GCA_035607075.1 Polyangia bacterium | reverse complement strand
GGACGGAAGCGGACAAGCTGACGGTGTCGGGCGTCGGCGCGTACAACGACTTCCGCAACAACGTCTTCTACAACTGGATGGGCACGGCCGGCACCGGGTCGAGCGGCCAGGCGAGCCAGAACAACTTCGTCGGCAACTTCTATCTGGCCGGGCCGGGCGGCGACAATCCGACGGGCGGCACCAGCACGTCGATCACCTCGTCGTCGGGCGGCACGTCGATCTTCAACGGCAGCGACTCGACCAACACGAAGGTCTTTCACTCGGGGAACCTGAAGGACACGAACAAGGACAGCGATCCCAACGACGGCGCCGCGCTGGCGAACAGCGACTTCGGAACGTCCAGCTTCCAGGGCAGCGCGTTCACGCAGACGCCGTACTACGGCGCGACCGACGACGCGAACACCGCGTTCATGCGCGTGACCGACTACGCGGGCGCGCGCTGGTGGAGCCGCGCGGCGGTCGACGCGCGCCTGATCACCGAGACGCGCGCGGGGACGGGAAAGATCGTTGCGTGGGCCGACGATCCGTTCAACAGCAGCATGTCGGAGGGAACGGAATGGCGTGCGCTGGGCGCGACGCCGGCGGTGTCTCGGCCGGCTGACTTCGACACCGACGGCGACGGCATGCCCGACGCGTGGGAGACAATGCACGGGTTCAACCCCGGCGTCGCCGACGACAAGGGTGACGCCGACTGCGACGGCTACACGAACCTCGAGGAGTACCTGAACGAGCTGGCGGCATGGCCGGCGACCGCACAGCTGATGTTCGAGGGGACGCGCGGCGTCCGGTGGGCGGAGATCCAGAACTGGCGCGTGCGGGGCGGGCCGGCGACGGCGATCTGGCAGCCGAGCGCCTACGACGCCGCCGTCATCGCGCACGGGACGGCGGTCGTCGACGCCGCCGGGCAGCAGGCGAGGACGCTGCGGGTTGCGGCGCCGGCGGCCGACGCGGCGCCGGCGGCGCTGAAGCTGACGGGCGGCTGGCTCGAGATCGCGCGCCAGCTCAGCATCGGCGCGCAGGGCGCCGGCGACGGGCGCGTGACGCTGGCGGGCGGCGCCCTCGATGTCGCGCGGCTCGCGAAGACGCGCGCGTCGGCGTTCACGTTCACGGGCGGTACGCTGCACGCCGACGCGGTTGACTTCGATCTGGTCGACGACGGCGGCGTGATCGCGCCGGGTTGGCGTGCTGGTGCGGGGCGCTTGACGATCGCCGCGAACCTTGTCATCAAGCGCGGCGCCCTGGCGATCGGGATCGGCGGGCGCGCCAACGACACCGTCGAGGTCGCGGGCGTCGCGCGGCTCGGCGGCGCCTTGCAGGTGACGACGCGCGATGGGTTCGCGCCGCGATCGGGTGACGCATGGACGATCCTGCGCGCCGGGCGCGGCGTCGTCGGCCGCTTCACCAGCGTGCCGCGCGGCTATCGCGTCTCCGTCGACCGCAACCGCGTCGTGCTCACGTACGGCGCTCCACGCAGGAGCTGACCGCCATGATGCATACGACCCACGTCCGTCTCCCGCTGCTCGTCTGTTCGACGATGTTCGCTCTGCTGATCGTCGCGTGCGGCGGCACGCAGGACACGACGGGCGGAACCGGCGCGGCCGGTACGACGGGCGGCGCGGGCACGACGGGCGCCGCTGGCACGACGGGTGCCGCGGGCACGACGGGCGCCGCGGGTACGACGGGTGCCGCGGGTACGACGGGCGCCGCCGGAACGAACGGCCTCGCGGGCTCGACGGGCGTCGCCGGTACGACCGGCGGCGCGGGCACGACCGGTCCGGGTGGAACGACGGGCGCGGCAGGCCGCGGCGGCACGACGGGCGCGGGCGGAAGCGTTGGCGTCGGCGGCGCTGCGGGAACCGGCGCGGCAGGGCGCGGCGGCACGACGGGAAGCGGTGGCGCGGGCCGCGGCGGCACGACCGGAGCCGGCGGTGCGGCCGGGACGGGTGGCGCCGGCCGGGGAGGCACGACCGGAACCGGCGGTGTCGCCGGGACGGGTGGCGGAGCCGCGGGAGGCCGGGGCGGTACGACGGGCGCCGGCGGCTCGTCCACCGTGGACGCCGGCAACTGGGACGCGCCGCCGCTCGGGTCGATGGTGACGATCCACGTCGCGGGCGATTCGACCGCCGCGATCTTCCCACCGACGGACGCCACCATGCGCGTCGGCTGGGCGGCGGTCCTCGATCCGCTGTTCGACAACACGGTGACCGTCGACGACGCTGCGCTCTCAGGCCGCAGCACCAAGAGCTACATCGACGAGGGCGCCTGGACGACGCTGCAAGCGAAGATCAAGACCGGCGACTACCTGTTCATCGAGTTTGGCCACAACGACGAGAAGACCGACGATCCGACGCGCTACACGGATCCCGCGACCACCTACCGCACAAATCTAAAGACGTTCATCAACGGCGCCCGGGCGCGCGGTGGCTTCCCCGTGCTGCTGACGTCGATCTGCCGGCGCCAGTTCAGCGGATCGACGGTGACCGGCACGCACGGCGCCTACACGACCGCCGTCTTCGCCGTCGGTCAGGAGACCGGCACGCCCGTTCTCGACATGGAGACGCGCACGAAGAACTGGCTGATGATGCTCGGCCCGGCCGCTTCGGTGGCGTATTTCGCGATGGACGACAACACGCACCTCAACATGATGGGCGCCGTCGCCGTCGCGAAGCTCGCCGTGGCCGGCATCCGCGACCTGGGTCTACCCCTCGCGGCCCGTGCGCTACCCTAGTCGCTCCGCGCCGCAGGCGAGAGTGCTCGCCAATGGAGCGGCGCTTCGATGGCTGGTCCTGTGCCGCGCGCATGCTCGCACCGGGGATGCTCGAGCAGATCAACAAGTTCGCTCGGGAAATGGGCAGAGAAGCCTCCGATGCGCCGATGATTCGCGACGCGCCTCCCAGGACCGAACGGGAGATTGGGCCGTCCTCAGAAAGCCGAAGGGAGTACGTGCGCCGTCACGCGCTCGCCGCACACATCGCGTCCACGGCCTCGTCGTAGTCGACGGGCTCGCCATCCCAGTCGCAGAGGTTGATGCCGGGATCAGCGATCGTTGGTGATGTGGGGATCGGTATGGATGGCACGTCGGGCACGCGAACGATTTCCTGACCGCGCGGCGTGAGGAAGCGGGGGATGTCGCCCGCGGCCATGGACACCTTGAAACCGCCCTCGTGGAGCAGTCGGTGGTGGAAGCTGCAAAGCAAGACCAAGTTGTCGAAGCTGGTCGGGCCGCCGCGGGACCAGTGGCGGACGTGGTGGGCGTCGACGAAGCGGCGGTTCGTGCACATCGGGAAGCGGCAGCCCCGATCGCGTGACCAGAGCGCGCGGCGGATCGGTGTCGGGACGACGCGGGTCTTGCGACCGACGTCGAGGATCTCGCCCGATTTGCCCGTGGTCACGGCGACCAGCGCGCTATCGCAGCTAACGCGGCGGAAGGTCTCCGCGGAGACGCGCGTTCCGTCATCCAGATAGGCGTCGCGCGCACCATCCGGTCCCAGGACCGCCTGATCCAAATGAATGATGACCTGAGGCGCGGGTGCGAGGCGCGCGTCGGCACCGTCTGTTTGGGGCGCCGGTGCCATCGTCCGTTCTGCCATTGCAATCAAGCCGTCGAGGCGATTCGCAACCATCGGCTCGCGATTGCGCGACCGCGCCTCCGTAGAGGCGCGCGTTGTAGTTGTCGTCACGGCACGAAGCTGATCCCGAGCGCGATCGATCGCCGCGAGCACGAGCGCCGCGTCCGCCGGATCCAGCGTCACGTCGATCCGCACGTGCCCAGCGTCCGTGTTGCGTACATGGACGCCACGCGGATCGCACGACGGGTCCACTGCCGCCTCCATGCCGGGGATCGCGCCGTCGTCGATCACCCGCCGGAAACGGCGGCACATTCGTTCGAGCTGCGCGCCCGTCGCTGCGAGGGCGATCTCGACGAGCCGCGCCTCGTTCGTCGGCGTCGCGACCCGCGTCAGCGCCCGCACCTTCGCGTACGACAGCCGCCCGCTCGCCATCGCCGCGTCGATCGCCGGAAATCGGCCCAGCGCCCGCGCCACGCGGACCTTCTCGCGCGCCGCGCCCGGCGCCAACCCGATACGCCACGCCAGCCAGTCTGCGCACGTGCGCGCGCCCTGGTGTCCCCATTCCTCCGATTCGTCAAATCGCCGGATGCACGTAAGCAACCGATGCGTTCCAACGTCGACCTGCGCTGCCAGCACCGCGATTTCATCCGCCAGACAAATGTCCGTCGTGGCCGTCGTTGCGTTCATTGTGTGACTATACGTATGTTCAGTATGGCAGCAAGGCCAACTCCGCCGAAATCGACGCGCAATGAAGGGGATCAGCGAGGCGACGAATGTCGGGCCTGTGGGGGCGGCTAGTCGGGACGGACCTCGGTGAGCTTTGCGATCTCGGGGACGTCGCCGAGCACCTCTTTCGCGAGGCGAACGAACGCGGCGCGTGCTGGATCGATGTCGCCAGAGAGCATCTGGCCACCGACGGGCGCGATGGCGACCTCGTCGCAGCGGAAGCAAAGCAGAACGTCGACGGCTCGTTTTTGCGCCCAGACACGGAACGCAACGCCCGGTGCGAGGACGCACCCCTTGGCTAGCTTGCGGCCGAATGGAAACATGCGCGGCTCGTAGGAATGCTCGTCGAGCACGAGCCGCGCGATCTGTTGCGCGAACGCGCGTCCCTGTGGGGCCCCGACCCTGCGGACCGGGTAGTGGCGGATTGTCGCCGGCGTCCCGGGCGGCAGCGGGTAGCCCGTGTTGTCGTCGCGATACCCTACATGACCCACGGGCGTCTCGCCGACGGCGAACACCTCGACCCTGTCGCCGGCCTGGAGCACGGAGATCGTCTTGCGCCCCAGCCAGCGTTCGAATTTCGGATCGACGCCAGCCAACGAATCGGTCGACATGCAGACGAGCGCGGCGAACAGGAGGACCTGCGCGCGCACGATGATGTTTCGGTTCGCCATCTGCCTGAGCCTAGAACGTCATCGTCATCAGCACGCGTTCGGGCGGCAGGCCTTTCAGCACGACGAGGAACGCGTCGAACGTCGGTCGCTCGACGTATTCGGTTGCCGCCGTCCACGGCGTTTCGTCGGCGGCCAGGCTCTCTTCTATCGCGGCCGCCAGGCGCGACACCGCGTTCAGCGTGCGGGGACCGACGAGGGTCGCAGAAGAACCTTCGGCTTTCACGTTCAGCAGCTTCAACACCAGCTGACCCTCTTCTGCCGTCTGGTCGTCGCGCCGGAACAATCCGATCGCGTCGGCGGAGATGGCCTGGCACGTCGGATCGCGTCGGGCGACGTCTTCCAGCTGCATGAGCAGACCTATATCGTGGCGATCGGGAAGCTCCAGCTCGCTCGCCCACGGCGCGCCGGCGGCGGCGCGCCGCCAGATCTCGCCAATCGTCGCCGCGGGCGTCGGGTCCGCGCGGTAACCCGCGATGTCGACGAGCCGCCAGACCGAATCGAAGCCCACGCGTCGAGCCTATCAGGAGCGGGCTACGGATTCGCGAACAGCGCCAGGTTCACCGTGTCGGCGATCTTTTGGTGGCCGGCGACGCTGGGGTGGAGGCCGTCGCCGCTGTCGTACGTCGTCACCATCTTCGTCGCGTCGGTTGCATCGCGCAGCGCCATGTCGAGGTCGATGACCGCGTCGAACTTGGTGGTGGTGCGGATCCAGCTGTTGACCATCGTCCGCCCCGACTCGCGGTCGGCGTTGTAGTACGTGTTGTTGCCGTTGAACGGCGTGATTGTCGCGCCGTAGACCTTGATACCCGCGGTGTGCGCCATGTCGGCGAGCGAGCCGAACGCGGTCGTCAGCTGCGTCGCGGTCGTGGCGCCGGACGACGAGCCGCCGAGGTCGTTGATGCCTTCCAGGATGATCAACCACTTCACACCGCGCATCTGGAGCACGTCGCGCATGAAGCGCGCCTGGGCCGTGGGACCCAATCCGCCGCTTAGCACGGCGTTGCCGCCGATCCCCTGGTTCAGGACCGCGACCTTGCCCATGGTGGCGGCGTTCGCCTGCAGGCGACGCGACAGATCGTCGGGCCAGCGGTTGTTCATGTCGGTCGTCGACCCGCGTCCGTCCGTTATCGAATCGCCCAGCGTCACCAGCGCCGCCGTGCCCGCGGGCGCCATCACGTCGAGGCCGACGATGTAGTACCAGTGCTCGGCCGTCGTGGCGCCGCTGATGCTCGCCGCGCCCACCATGTTTCCGGTCCCGATGTACGACGTCGTGCGTGAGCCCGGATGGCCGGTGATGCCTGCCGGCGTGCTGCCGAAGGCGATCGTGATCGCGACCTTGCTCAGCGCCGGTACCGTGAAAGCGAACGCGTCCGAGTACACGGCCTGGTTCTGCGCGATTGTCACGGACGCCGCGCCCGAGAACGTCAGCGCCTTGTCCGTGGTCGTGTCGATCGAGCTGCCGCTCGTCGCGAGCGCGATGTGAACCGCGTTCATCGTGACGGGGCCGTCGCCGAACTCGTTCGACAGTCGCAGGCGCGCCTGCGACCCGCTGATCGACGTGAACACGATCTGGCGAAGCGTGTTGTTGGTGAGGCCGGGCGGATTGGGCGGGTTGTTGCCGGTCTCCGTCAGCTGCGGGCCCGTCGCCCACGTGCCGACCCACGCCTGCGTGCCGCCGCCGCCGGTGCCGCCGCCGCCCGCGCCCGTCGTGCCGCCGCGCCCGCCTGCGCCGGAGCCGCCCGTGCCGCCGCGCCCGCTCGCACCGCCGGTGCCGCCGGCGCTGCCCGCGCTGCCACCGCGGCCACCGCTGCCGACGGTACCGGCGCCGCCGCTGGTGCCCGCCGTCGCGTTGCTGCCGCCCGTTCCCGCCGTCGCGCTCGCGCCGCCCGTGCCGGCGATGCCGGTCGTTCCCGCGCCGCCCGATGTTCCCGCCGCGCCGGACGTTCCGGCTTCGCCGCCGCCTGCGCCAGTCGTGCCGGCCGCGCCCATCGTGCCGCCGCTGGATCCCCCGGTGCCGGGACTGCCGCCGCCGCCGCTCGGGCCGCACGCGAGCAGGCCGCCGAACATCAGGCTCACGACGATCTCGTATTTCCGTCGGTGTGTTGTCATCAGAATGAAGGCCTGAACTTTCCCGCCGCGTTCAGTAGGCCCAGCAGGTAGACGCACTCCTGATAGTACCGGTACTGACCCGACTGCTGATTGATGATCCACAGGTTGTTCGCGTACATCGTGCGATTCGTCGTCGTGGACACCATGCTGCCCGCGGCCAGCGTCGCCGTCAGCGCCGTCGAACCGCCGCCCGTCGGGCTGCCGCCGCTGACCGTGAACTGACTCTGCGTGATGTTGCCGTTCGCGAGGTAACTGTTGAAGAACGTGTGGACCTTCTCGATCTGCGTCTTCTCGCGGCTGTCGGCGCTGCCCCAGACGTAGTCGACGGCCATGTTCATCACGACGCGCCAGGCGTCGAAGCCGAAGTTGTTGTGCCCGTCGTTCGCCGTGGCCGTCATGGGCGCGCCCGCGAACGTCGCGTAGTCCGGGTGCAGCCCCGTGGTCGCGTTCGCCGACGTGACGAAGAACGCCCGGCTGTTGCTGGCGACCGTGCGCCACCGGGTCGCGTCGCCCGACGGGCCGACGGCCGCGAACAGATCGTAGAACGCCGGCAGGTGGTAGCTCGGGTCGGTGAAGTTGGCCGACATGCCGTAGGGCGAGAACACCGGCATGTTCTGGCTGGCGCTGATGATCGGACCGCGCCCGTCGGTGGTGGCCGTGTTGTGGAGCATCGCCGCCGCGATGGTGTCGGCCTCCTGCTTGTAGTTCACCGCGCCCGTGCTGCCCCAGCGCCGGTGCGCGACGTAGAGCGCAGCGGCGAAGTATTCGTCGCCGTCGGGGGCGGGGGCGGTCTGATCGCCGAAGCTGGGCGCCCAGCTCGCCGCGTTGGTGCGGTCCACCTTCCCCTGCCACTTGAAGTAGCCGCGCCACGCCGTCGTGGCGCTGGTGCTCGCGAACTGCATGTACGTCTTCGCGAACTTCCACAGTCGATCGAACTGCGGCTGCATGTTCATCTGGACGGCGATCATCATCCCGTACGACATCCCTTCGCTGCGGACGTCGTCGGAGTCGGCGGCCCAGATGAACGCCAGCGACGAATCCTGCGGGAGCTCGTAGTAGCAGCGGTATCCGGTCATCGCGTCGGGCGTCGTCGATTCGGTGCCGCCGATGCCGAAGAAGCGGTTCACGGCGGTCGTGACCTTTGTGTCGATGTCGGTCTGCGACTTTCCGAGCAGCGAGGCGAACACGCCTCCCGCGTTGATCATGACGACGCCCGTTCCGGCTGTGCCGGTCGTTCCGCCGCGGCCGGCGGCCCCGGTGGTGCCGGCCGCGCCGGTCGTTCCGCCGCGGCCGGCGGCGCCGGTCGTTCCGGCGGACCCTGCGGCGCCGGTACCGGTCGTCCCCGCGTCACCGGACGTTCCCGCCGCGCCGGTCGTGCCCGCCGTACCGGTCGTGCCCGGATCGCGGTCGCCCCCGGTCCAGCAGGACGCGAGGCTGGAGCCGATGGCGGCGCAAGCCGTCAGGCAAGCAAGCGTGCGGAGGTAAACCTTCATTCGAAAGCCGGCGCGGGGCTCCTGGGGGGGAAGCGCCGGAAAAACGATCCGAAATTACATTAATCCATTTCGCTCGTTCCGGCTACGGCAGCGACGGGAAACGGACGTCGGCGGCGCGCGTCGTTACGATCGGATTCACGTCGCACGCCGTTTGAGGTTAACTAGCCCGATGGCGTGGCGCGCAATCGTCGCCGGTATGATCGCCGTGGCCCTGGCGAGCGCTGCTGCGGGGCAGGCGTCGGCCGCCGAACCAAGCGAGCGCGGCGAGGCGTTGCTGTTCGGCAGCGCCATCAACCGATTCGTCGCGAAGCAGGTGCCGTCGACGTTCGCGGTGCGCGGCGACCGTGACGCCGGCATCGGCGCCCAGGACGTGACGCTGGTCGACGCGCGCTACTGTGG
>DATMZL010000128.1:0-4265 GCA_035607075.1 Polyangia bacterium | reverse complement strand
GACTTTTCCTGCTGGCAGTGGACGATGAGGCCGCTCGGCAGGTGGTGGATGCGCACCGCCGAGTCCGTCGTGTTGACCGACTGGCCGCCCGGGCCGCCCGACCGCATGACGTCGATCTTCAGGTCCTTGGGATCGATATGGACCTCGACGTCCTCGACCTCGGGCATCACCGCGACGGTCGCGGTCGACGTGTGGATGCGCCCTTGCGCTTCGGTGGCGGGCACGCGCTGCACGCGGTGCACGCCCGACTCGTACTTGAGCTGCGAGTACGCGCCCTGGCCCGCGATGCCGGCCTGGACTTCCTTGATGCCGCCCGCCGACGCGCTGGACATCGACAGGATCTCGACCGCCCATCGCTTCCGCTCGGCGAAGCGCGTGTACATGCGGAACAGATCGGCCGCGAACAGCGCCGCCTCCTCGCCGCCCGTGCCGGCGCGGATCTCGAGGATGATGTTCTTTTCGTCGTTGGGATCCTTCGGCATCAGGAGCTCGCGCAGCGTTTTCTCCAGCCGCTCCTGCTCGCCCGAAAGCTCGGTCTCTTCCTGGCGCGCCAGCTCGCGCATCTCCGGATCCTTCTGCATCTCGCGCGCCTCGCCGATGCGGCGGTCGACGTCGCGGTACACGCGCAGCGTCTCGATCAGCTCGCGGATGTCAGAGTGCTCCTTGCTGAGCTTCTGCATCTGCTGCCGGTTCCCGATGACGGCCGGGTCGGCGAGCATCGTCGACAGCTCTTCGTAGCGAGCCTCGACGGCCGCGAGCTTGGCGAGCAGAAGCTGATCCAGCAAGGCGATGTCTCCGAGCCCCGGCCCGGAGGGCGGGGCCCGCTGCGGGTTCGGTTAGCTGGTGGCCGGCGGCGTCTTGCCGGCTTTTGCGGCTTGTGCGGCCTGTCCAGCAGCGTACTTCTTCTGGAAGCGCTCGATGCGGCCCGCCGCATCCACGAACTTCTGCTTGCCCGTGTAGAACGGGTGGCAGGCGGCGCAGATGTCGACCGAGAACGCGCCGCGGGTCGAATAGGTCTCGACCGCATTCCCGCAGGCGCAGGTGATGGTCGAGGGCTTGTAGACGGGGTGGATGCCTTTTTTCGCCATGGCTGTAGGTTCCGGAAACGGGCTTTTATAGTGGGCGTTCGCGTTGGATGCAAGTAGGCTGCGCCAGCGCATGCCGGAAGAGCGAACAGACGACCTGGTAGGGCGCCGCCTGGCGCTCTACGCATACCTCGAACCTTTGCTGTCTGGACGCCGCGTGCTCGAGATTCAGGCGGGTCCTGCACGTGGCGCGAGCGGCGCAGGAGGACCGGCCGGTGAATCGGCTCAGTACCTGCGCACGCTGGGCGCGCGCGTGGTCAGCGTCGACCGCGACGCGAGCGTGGACGAACGATTCGACATCGTCTTGATCCCGGAAGGGGAAGAGCTGGCGCGCCGTCCGGGTGCGTTCGGCGCGCTGCGCAAGCTGCTCAACGACGGCGGGCGCGTGATCGTCGCGGCCGCCAACGCCGACCGCGCCGGCACGACCGGCGGTCAGTCGCCGTCGCCTTCGATTGACGGCGTCGGCTACTACGATCTGCACGGCGCTGTCGCGGCGCACTTCGCGCACGTGCAGATGCTGGGCGTGACGCCGTTCCTCGGCATGGGCATCGTCGAGTTCGAAGGTGCCGTCGACGGGCTGCGCATCGATTCGCGCCTGGTCAAGGAAGGCAGCGAGCCGCCGGCCGCGTACGTCGCGGTGGCGGGGGCCCAGGTCGCGCCCGCGCTCGGTTACGCGCTGGTGCAGCTGCCGTTCGCCTCGCTCGAGGCGCGTCTCGCAAGCGGCGCAGGCGGTGCGCCGCAGCCGGCGTCGAGCGCGATGCTGCGCGAGGAGATCGACGAGCTGCGCGGGCGGCTGCGGCGCGCGGCGGAGGATCGGGCGGCGCTGGACGCCGAGGTGGCGACGCTGCGGCGCGCGCTCACGGAAGCGGACGAGTCGGTCGTGAACCTGACCCGGAAGACGACCGAAGAGATGTCGGCGCTGGCTGCGCGGCTGTCGTCCGGTCTGCGCGGCCCGAGCGAGGTCGAGCCGCGGTCGACGCCGGCGGAGCTGGCGGCGGCGCGGGACGAGGCGGACCGTTTGCGCGCGCGGCTCGCCGAGGCGGAAGCTCGCTCGGCCGCGGCCGAGCTGCGGCTCGAGGACGTGGGCGGCGCGGCCCGCCAGCGGCAGAACGAGCTCGAGGACGTCGTCGAACGCCTGCGCATGGCCGACGGCGAGCTGGCGCGCGCCCGCCGCAACGCCGCGCGCTTCGAGGAAGAGGCGAAGGCCGCGATCGTCAACGCGGACGCCATCGCCGAGCGCGACCGCGCGCTGGCCGCGCGCGACGAGCGCATCGCCCGCCTCGAAGCCGAGAAGCAGGATCTGCTGTGGCGGCTGGCCGAGCTGGAGGACAAGCTGACCGCGACGATCGCGCGCGCCGTGCGCACCGACGCCGCGCGCGCCACCGTGGGGCAGCCTGATGCGGGTGCTGACGCGCGTGCCGAGCCGCGCGCCGTGGCGCCGCCACCGGACGCCGCGCGCGACGACGCGGACCGCGCCGAGACGCGCGTGCTGCGCGAACGCGCGCTGGACGAGTTCAACAAGGCGGCCGCCGCCCACATCGGCGAGATCACCGAGCTGAAGTCGTCCGTCGCGGAGCAGGCGGCGCTTGTCGTCGAGCTGGAGGACGCCGTGCAGGCCGCCGAGGCACGCGCCGCGGCCAGTGACGCCGACGCGAGCTCGCTGCGAAAGACCGCCAAGGATCTCGAGGAAGCCGATCGTGTCCGGCGCTCACGCCTGGCCGAGCTGGAAGGAAAGCTGCTGCGCTTCGAGCACGAACGCAAGTCGGCGCCGCCGCCGGCGGCGATGGACGACGAGCGCGCGGCCTGGGCGCGCGAACGCGATCAGCTGCGCGCCGAGATCGAAAAGCTCGCGGCGCACGCGCGCGGGCACAACGGCCACGGCGAGGCCGCCGCGCAGAAGCTGGACGCGATGGCCGCCGGCGTCTCGGAGACGCGGCCGCCCGACGCCGCTGCGAGCCGGCTGGAGAACACGCTGGGCAACTACCGGCAGCGCGCGAGCCGCCTGCGCGACGAGCTGGAGGGCGTGCGCCGCCGCTTCGACGCGCTGTCACCGTCGGAGATCGCCGGGTTCCTCGAGGAGCTGGGGGACGACTTGGCCGAGCTCGGAAAATGAGGGGGGCGGGGGCGGGGCGGCCCGGAACGGGCGGCGCGGTCGTGCGCGTCTCGATCGTCGGCCTGGGCGCGATCGGCCAGGAAGTGCTGAAGGCCGTACAGGCGCGGCCCGGACTGCGGCTGGTGTCGGTCGCCGATCCGGCCTTCGTCGGACGCGACGCGGGCGAGGTCGCGGGCGTGGGCGCGTGCGGCGTCACCGTCGTCGCCAGCGCGGGTGAGGCGTTCGCCGGCGCGCTGGACGCGGCTCTGGTGCTGACCGGCTCCAGCGTCGCCGACGTCGAGCCGGTGATCGACATGGCGGCCGCGCGCGGCGTCGACGTGATCTCGACGTGCGAAGATCTCGCGTACGCGGATCTCGCGACGCCGGAGCTCGCGCGCCGCATCGACACGCGCGCGCGCGAGGGCGGCATCACCGTCGTCGGGACGGGCGTGAACCCGGGCTTCGTCATGGACAGGCTTCCGCTGACGCTGGCCGCGGCGTGTGTGCGCGTCGATCACGTTCACGTCACCCGCATCGTCGACGCTGCCAAGCGGCGCGCCCCGCTGCGCGCGAAGGTCGGCGCGGGGTTGACGGTCGAGGAATTCCACGCCGGCGTCGCCGCGCGCCGCCTGGGGCACCGCGGGTTCGGCGAGTCGTGCGCGCTTGTCGGCCTGGGCCTGGGCCTGCCGCTCGACGACATCCGGACGACGATCGATCCGGTCGTCGCCGATCGCCCGGGCGTTCCGTTCGGGCGTGTGGCTGGGCTTCGCCAGTCCGCCGTCGGCGTGCGCGGCGGGCGCGAGATCGTCCGGCTGGACCTCGAGATGTCCGTCGGCGCGCCCGATCCGCATGACGCCATCGTCATACAGGGAGACCCGCCGCTGGACGTCGTGATCCGCGACGGTGGCACGCACGGCGATCGCGGCACCGTCGGCACCACGCTGTCGGCGATCCCGGCGGTGATCGCGGCGGCGCCGGGCCTGAAGACGATCCTGGATCTGGCCCTCGTGGCTTGAGCCCTCCTAAGGGCTTGCCATTCCCTCCTAAGGGCTTGCCATTAAGGCAATGTTTGATTTCAGGAGACTTGT
>DATMZL010000145.1:0-3136 GCA_035607075.1 Polyangia bacterium | reverse complement strand
GAAGTCCTCGTCGACGTGGTAAAGCTCCCAGCCCTTCGCGTCCAGCTCGCGCAGCTTCTCCTCGGTGATCTCCATTTCGCCGAAGCCCATGCCCGCCTCCGTGAACGACGGGCCCGGCACCGGGCAGACCGCGCGCCACCCGTCGTGATGGATGGATCGGTGGCCGAACATCTCGAAGTACTGGGTGTGGTGGCGCGTCTCGGCTTTGGCGTCGGCGAACGCCGGCGCGAACGAGACGCCCTCGATCGGTGACTGCGTGACGCCCCGGATCGCCTGGGGCGGCGCGATGCCCAGCGCGTCCAGCACCGTCGGGACCATGTCGACGATGTGCGCGTACTGGTTCCGGATCTCGCCGCGCGCCTTGATGCGCGACGGCCAGTGGACGATGAACGGATCGGCCACGCCGCCCCGGTAGGTCTCGCGTTTCCAGCGGCGGAACGGCGTGTTGCCGGCCCACGCCCACCCGAACGGATAGTGGTTGAAGTACTGCGGGCCGCCCAGGCCGTCGATCGCCTTCAGACCTTCCTCCAGCGTTTCGGGGACGTTGTTGAAGAACAGGTTCTCGTTGACCGAGCCGTGCGGCCCGCCCTCGGCGCTGGCGCCGTTGTCGCTGACGACCATGATCAGCGTGTCGTCGAGCAGGCCCATCTTGTCGAGGAACGCGATCATCCGCCCGATGTGGTGGTCCGTGTGCTCGAGGAAGCCGGCGAAGACCTCCATCATCCGTGCGTAGAGGCGCTTCTCGTCCGGGCCCAGGCTGTCCCACGCGGCGACGTCCGGATCGCGCTGGGATAGCTGCGTCCCCGCGGGCAGCACGCCCAGCCGCAGCTGCTGCTCGTAGACGCGGGCGCGGTAGTCGTCCCAGCCGCCATCGAACTGGCCCCTGTACTTGTCGGCCCACTCGCGCGGGACGTGGTGGGGCGCGTGCATGGCGCCCGTGCAGAAGTACATGAAGAACGGCTTGTCGGGCGCGACCTGCTTCGCGTCGGCGATGAACTCGATCGCGTGGTCGACCAGATCCTCCGTCAGGTGGTAGCCCTCCTCGGGCGTGCGCGGCGGGTTGACCTGGTGGTTGTCGTAGACGAGGTCCGGGTAGTACTGGTGCGTGTCGCCGCCCATGAAGCCGTAGAAGCGCTCGAAGCCGCGGCCGAGCGGCCAGCGGTCGTAAGGGCCGGCGGCGCTGCACTGCTCGGTCGGCGTGAGGTGCCACTTGCCCAGCGCGAACGTGTTGTAGCCCTGCTGCTGCAGCATCTCGGGGAGGAAGCCGTTCTCGAACGGAATGAGGCCGTTCGACCCGGGATACCCGGTGGCGGCCTCCGTGATGCACGCCATCGCGTTGGAGTGGTGGTTGCGGCCGGTCAGCATGCACGACCGGCTGGGCGAGCAGAGCGCGGTCGTGTGCATGTTGTTGAAGCGCAGGCCGCCGGCGGCGAGCTTGTCCAGGTTGGGCGTCCGGATGGGCGAGCCGAAGCAGCCGAGGTGCCCGAACCCGGTGTCGTCGAGGACGATGAACAGGACGTTGGGCGACCCGGACTTGGCCCGCAGCGGCCGCGGCCACGCCGGCGACGACTCGCCGACCGTCCTCCCCATCACCCCTGAAAACGCCGTCCCCGGTTCGTACTCCTTGATCGCCATCGCAGCCCTCCCCGTTGATCGGGGACAAGGTGCGTCGAGGAGCGACCCGATACGATGCGACGCTGGCTGATTCGGCCGCGGTCTTACTCCTTGACGCGCGCGCGGCGCCACGGCATACGTTCTCCTCGCATTACGAGCGGCTGTAGCTCATCTGGATAGAGCACCGGCCTACGAAGCCGGGGGTAGCAAGTTCGAATCTTGCCAGCCGCGCAGAATCACTGCCACTAAGGCGCCGCCGAGACGGTGAACGAGAACGACGACCAGAGCCGCTGGCGATTCGCGCCCGTGGCGGGCGGGAACGAGCTGGCCGTGAGCACGCGTGCCTGGAACACGCCGGGTGTATCGGCGGTGAACGTCACTATCCCGTTGAGCTGGCCGTTGGTCGGGGCGATCGCCGAATAGACGAAGTCGCCGGCCGTGTTCGGCGCGATGACGATGGCGTCGCCCGGGTTGGCCGGCATCCCCGAATAGGTGACGGTGATCGTGTCGCCCACGACGTAGCTGGACGCGTTCGGCGACGCCTTCGCCGCGTCGACGGTGAACGGCGCGCTCGACCCGAGGCCCGTGTAGCCGTTCGTGAAGGCGCGCGCCACGTAGGTGCCGACGCCGGGCGGCACGGGGAACGACAGCGTTCCGCTCGTCGCGCCGTTCGTGAACTTGTACGTCAAATAACGGCGGGGATCGGCGGCGGTCTGGTCGTAGAGCCCTATCCAGTCCGTCGCGGTGCCGGGCAGGCCCGAGAACGTCACCGTGATCGTGCCGCCTATCCCATACTTCGGCGCTGTCGTGATTGTGGCCGGCACGGGTAGGGTCCCGACCTGGAAGGGCGCGCTCTCGGCGATCAGCGTGTACGTGTTGTTCAAGAACGTGCGCGCGACGTACTTCCCTTGCTGCGTGACGGAGAAGGTCGCGGTGCCGCTGGTCTGACCGTTCGTGTACACGTACGACGTGAAGTTCGTGAGGGAGGAGCCGGCCGACGCGATCGCGACCCAGTCCTTCGCGTTGCCGGGCAAGCTTCCATAGCTCACCTTGACCGTGGCCGGCACCACCGGGTAGGCCGCGGCGTCCGTCTCGATCGTGGTCACCTTGAATGTCGGACTCTGAGCGATGAGCGTGAACGTGTTGTCCAAGAACGCCCGCGCGACGTAAGAGCCCACCGCAGGCACCGGGAACGTCGCCGTGCCGTTCACCTGACCGCCCGTGTACACATACGCGACGTAGCTCGCCGCGTCGGCCCCGGCCGACGCGATCGCGATCCAGTCGTTCGCGTTGCCGGGCAGATCCGCGTAGGTGACGGTCACCGTCGCGCTTGGCCCGTAGACCGATTGATCCGTGGTGACCGTCGGACGCACGACCGTACGTCGGGCTCTCGGCGACGAGCGTGAACGTGTCGTTCGAGAACGCGCGCGCCACGTAAGAGCCCACGGCGGGCGCCGGGAACGTCGCGGTGCCGGCGACCTGTCCGCCTGTGTACACCCACGCGACGTAGCTCGTCGGGGCG
>DATMZL010000149.1:0-3242 GCA_035607075.1 Polyangia bacterium | reverse complement strand
CCCCCAACACCGATAGTACGATGCCGGCGTAGATCATGAACAGGACCGAGCAGATCGCTTGCCCGCGCACGTAGGCGTAGACGACGCCCGAGACCTCCTCCGCGGTGACGGCCATCTGCTCGCGATGCACGCGCGGGATGTACGCGATCAGCCACGCATAGAGCCGCTTGCCGTCGAGCAAGAGATAGATTGTCACGACCACGGTGAAGAAGACGGACACCACTCCGGAGAGCGCGATGGTACCCAGCGCCAGCGGCCGCTTGAGCTGCGCGGCAACCTCGGGCGACGACGGCAGCGCGAAGATCTCGCGGACGATCCGTTTCAGCGTCGGGTAGTGTGCGGGCAGCCGCTCGTCGACGCGGTCGCGCAGCGCCGGAAAGTCCTGAACCAGCTTCGACATCTGTTCGGCGAGCGACGTGAAGACAACCGTGATCAGCAGGGCGGCGACGCCGCACACCACCAGCGTCATCAGACCGACCACCGCCCCGCGCCCGAGCCCCCGGCGCTCGAGCGACGTCACCACCGGGTGCAGCGCCACCGCGAGCAAGAGCGAGATCAGCAGCAGCACGAACTGCGGCCAGAGGCGCAGGCCCGCCCACGCCAGGATCAGCGTCAGCAGAACCTTGACGATGGTCCGCGTGGGCAGGTGGACGTGAAGGTCGACGCGCTCTCGTTCGAGCGCAGCCGGCGGCTCGCGGCGCGCGGCCATGTCAGCTCGCCTGGCGGCCCACGATGGCCCGATATCCCGCGAGCAGGATGATCGAACCGATGACCGACGCGATGATTCCGGGCGCCGCGGCGCCGGGCCGGTAGATGCCGAGCGCGCCGCCGAGCAGGCCGGCGACGATCGATCCGGCGATGCCGAGCAGCATCGTCACGAAGATGCCGCCGGGATCCTTGCCGGGCATGATCGCCTTCGCGATCGCCCCGATGACGAGACCGACGATGAGCGACCAGAGCAGGTGCATGTGGAACTCCTTTGTTGAGGCCTGGGAACTTCCTGCGATGCAGCGTCCCGTCCAAAGCGAGATCCGTGCCGCGCGGTGCTCCAGGAGATCCCCGGGAAGGCTAGGGCAACGACCGACTCGACGTTACGGCCCCGTAACGACAGGAGCGGACAGGGTAACGTTGCGCCTGAAGATAAGTCTGAGGCGCGCGCGACAATCGGGCTTTGCCCCGACGGCACGTCGGCTGCATTCGACTGACCGCGACCAATGATCGCGGAGCAGGGAAAGACGAGCCGGCCGGAAATGATCGCTGCGCCGACAGCCGGCTTCGGCGTCGGCACCGTCTTGACGGAGACGTATCGGATTGTCCGTCCGCTCGCGGAAGGGGGATTCGGCGAGGTCTACGAGGCGGCCCACACGCGACTGCCCGGCACGTTCGCCGTGAAGGTGCTGCATCGATGGCTGGTTCGAAATCCCGAGGCGCTCGCCAGGTTTCGCCAGGAGGCGGAGATAACTTCGACGCTGCGGCATCCCCACATCGTGCAGGTGTTCGACTTCAACGTCACCGACGGCGGCGTGCCCTACCTGGTGATGGAGCTGCTCGAAGGCCGGCTGCTCTCCGACCTGGCGTCGTCCGGCGCCCCAATGGATTCCCCTCGCGCGATCCAGATCATCGAGCAGATCGCGCAGGCGCTCCACGCCGCGCACGAGCGCGGCGTCGTGCATCGCGATCTGAAACCCGAAAATGTAATGGTGTTGCGGATCAACGGCTCCGAGGATTTCGTGAAGGTGCTGGACTTCGGGATCTCGCAGGCGAGTTGGCGGACCCGGCTGACGGAGAACGAGCATGTCTCCGGCACGCCTCAGTACATGGCGCCGGAGCAGGCAACGGGCCGGCGGGAACAGATCGATCACCGCACCGATCAGTTTTCGCTCGCGGCGATTGCCTACATGTTGTTCACGGGTCGTGAACCGTTCAGCGGCGACGATCCAATCGCCGTGCTCTATCAGGTCGTCCACGAACACCCGCCGGCACCGTCGGAGGTGAACCCGGCGGTCGCGCGTGAGGTCAGCGATGTGATCGTGCGTGGCTTGTCGAAACAGTCCGCGGATCGGTACGCGGACGTTTTGGAGTTTGCCGCGGCGCTACGGGCGGCGGGGATGGCAACGACGCCGTCCGTTGACGGTGCCGGCGTCGCGCCTCGAGTCGCGGTCGAAGCCGCCGTGCCGCCGATCGCGAGTTCATTCGACGACGGAATGTCCCCGCCGGCGCTGGCGGACGCGGGCCCCGTCGTCCCGCCCGCCGGTCGCGAGACCAGGCGGCTCATCCGCCGCATGCAACGGCAAAACCGGGCGCCGGGTCGCATGGCCGCCCTGGTGGTCGCGGCCGGCCTTGCGACGGCGGCGTGGTTCCACCCAACCACGCGTGCGCCGACCCGAGCGGCCTGGGGACAGATCAGCAGTCAGTTACAGAAGCTGGCCGGTCGCGTCGGCGGCAAATGATCGGGTTTGGCCGCGTTGTGGTCGATGAAGCTTCGGTTCTGGAGAATTTTCTTGTGCGGTCGGGGAGAGTCGAACTCCCGCAATCGTAAGATCACCAGAACCTGAATCTGAATCGCCGCATTTTTCCCGACGAGAACTTGCGCCGTGGCGGGGCCAACCGCCACACGGGGTCACGGAGCGCCATGCTCCGCCACGGCCAAGTCGGGGAAAGAGTGGGGGAGGGGGAGCACCGGAAAAGGTGTCTGGCGCGGGATACCTAGGCGGCGAAGAAGTCTGACTCAGCAGCGAACGAGGACCGACCGCGTACCGTTCGCCGCGAGCAGCCTACCGATATCGCCCGGATCGCTCGTGAACAGTATGTCTCCGGTCCGGGCAACGACGGCGACATGAGCATCGCAGATATCCGCCGTGCGAGTGCGACCACAGAGCTCACCCACCCTGCGGGCGACTGTATCGAACGGCGCTAGAACGCAATGAGCAAGAGCGCGGGCCAAGCGAACCTGCGAGCGCGTACCGCGCCAGACCTGCGCCAGCACGGTTGTCGGAACGACGACCTCGGCATCACGGAGGGCGGCGAGCTTGAGCGCCGCCCAGACGTCCCTGTCGTTCCGCTCGATGGCGATCAAGGCACCGGCGTCGAGAACGAGCCGACTCACCGTCTTCGCGGCGGCCTTCGAACCCGGAACTTTCGCTCGATCGCTTGCAACTCATCCGGGGTGAGGACCCCATGCTCCGCTTCCCAGTCACCTACGACGGAGAGCAGACCCTTCGAGCGCAGCTTTCGTCGAGCGG
>DATMZL010001426.1:0-2796 GCA_035607075.1 Polyangia bacterium | reverse complement strand
TTCGACACGCAGGAGGAAGACGTTGCCCGGCTTGAGATCGCGGTGGACGACGCCCTCGGCGTGCGCCACCGACAGCGCCGACGCGACCTGCTTGATGATCTGGACGGCGACGGACAGCGGCACCCGGCCCTCGCGCTCGAGACGCGCCTCCAGGTCCTCGCCGTCGAGGTACTCCATCACGAGGTACGGTTCGCCGGTCGGCGACGACCCGAAGTCGACGACCTCGATGATGTTCGGGTGGGCGAGCTCGGTCGTCACCTTCACCTCGCGGCGGAAGCGCGCCAGCGCCTCGGGGTGCGCGGCCAGCTCCTTCGACATCATCTTGATCGCGACGCGCTTGCGCGTGCTGACGTGCGCCGCCTCGTAGATCGACCCCATCCCGCCGATGCCAATCGGACGGACGATCTCGTAGCTGTCGCCCAGCACGGTGCCGATGGGCAGATCCATTGGACGGCGCAGTGTAGCGCGCGCCGGCTTTGATGGACGCACGATCGAACGAAACGGACGAGCTCAGACCAGGCCGTGCTGGTACGCGAACGCTGTCGCGGCGGCGCGCGACCCGACGTTGGTCTTCGCGAAGATGTTGCTGACGTGGCGGTCGACGGTCTTCTCACTCAAGAACAGCTGTTTGGCGATCGACTTGTTGGTCTTGCCCGCGGCGACCAGGCGCAGCACTTCAAGCTCGCGCGGGGACAGCCCGGCGGGCGCGCCGCGGCTGGCCGCCCCCGCGCGAAGCGCGGGATCGCGGCTACCTGAAAAAGCATTAGTCGCAGACCGCGCCTGCGGCGCGGAGCGACTAGCCGACGGCCCCGGCCCCTCGAGCGCCGCGAGATCGGGCGCCGCACCGAGCTGCTCGAACACCTGCCGCGCCAGATCCAGCTCCAGCGTCGCGGTGTCGCGATCGCCGAGCGCGCGGCACGCCAGCGCGATCAGCACGCGCAGCCGGGCGGCTATGTAGGGCGCACCGACCTCGTGCCAGATGCGGAACGCACGGCGCAACGGTTCCAGCGACGCTTCAGGCCGTCCCTCGGCGAGCGCGACGGCGCCCTGCGCGTGTGCGGCCATCGCGCCCAGCACGTCGGTCCCGAAATCGCCGGCGATCTGCTGCAGCTCGCCGGCAGACCGGCGCGCGTCGTCGATGTCGCCGGCGGCCAGCGCGATCTCGACGGCGGCCGGCAGCAGCCGCGCGCGCTGCAATCGCCCCTTCGTCGCCTGCAGCGTCCCGCGGACGGCGCTGACCGCGTCCTGGGTGCGCCCCTGGGCCAGACGCAGCAGCGCCATCCCGGGTTGCGCTTCGCGTCCGACCTCGCTGGCTCTTCGGTAGGCCTGCTCGGCGGCCGAGAAATCGCCGCGCAGCCTGTGGACCTCACCTTGCTGGTAGTGAGCGTTCGCGGTCGCCTGCCAATCGACCCGGCGCGCCACGCGCTCCGACGCGCGCCGAGCTTCCTCGATCGCCTCGCGCCACGAACCACCGAGCTGCATCAGCTCCGCGCGGTGAACCAGACAGGTTCCGCTGAACGGCACCAGCTCGGGCTGGGCGTCGCACCAGCGCGCCAGCGCCGCGGTCCATTCGCGCGCGCGGTCCATCACGTACAGCTCGCTGCAGCTCGCGATCGCCGAGCAGTAGATGAGGCCCGTCAGCACGGGCGCGAGGCTGCCCGTCGTGACCGCGACCATCGCCTCGTCGAGCAGCGCGAGGCCCGGCTCGACGTGCCCCTGCTCCAGCAGGACCCGCCCCTGAATGCAGCGCGCGAACGCGCTCAGGTTCGCGTCCCCGAAGCGATCGCCGATCTGCGCCGCATCGGCGGCCGTCTTCAGCGCGCCGTCCTGATCACCCGCCCCCTGCTGCCGGTAGGCGGTCGGCAGCAACAAGTAACCTTTCTCGACGCAGTCGGTCCGCTCGGTCAAACGTTGCGCGCGCGCGAGCCAGCCGCTCGCGCGTCCGATCTCGCGCATCGCGCCCAGCCGGAAACCCAGCCAGAAGGCCCAGCGCGCCGCGCGCAGCGGGTCGCCGCCGTCCGCGTGAAGTTGGTAGAGGCGTTCCAGGAGCGCGAGGAAGTCGTCGTCGCGGCCGCTCAGCGCCGCCGACCAGGCGTAAAGCTCGAGATCGGGCTCCGCGAGCGGCGTCTTCTGGTCCGCGGCGGAAAGGCACCGGTGAGCTTCCGCCCAGGCCTGCCGCCGATAGCAGTCGCGCCCGCGCGCGAGGTCGTCGGTTTTCCGGGCGCTTCCCACGCGCGCAGTCTACTACCCCACCACGGTGCGGACCTCGTACGACGGCGCGCGCGCCGCGATCGCGTTCACGATCCGGCGGGCGTCGCGACCCACGCCGTGAATCATCGCCGACGACATCGCGTAGAGAAAGTGCAGCCCGACGAAGTACAACCCGGGCGCGTCCTTCACGACGCCGCCGTCGTGGATCGGCTGCCCGTCGTCGTCCAGCACCGGGAGGTTGGCCGGATCGATCCACGAGAAGCCGGGGTGGAATCCCGTCGACCAGATGATGTTCGCGACCTCGAGGACGTGACCGTCCTCGGTGACAGGAAACCCGTCGCGGACGCCGGTCAGCCGCGCGACGCGCTTGATTCCCAGGTCCGCGATGTCCTTGTTCTTCACGCGAATCAGCGGCGTTCCGTGCTTCAACATGTTGGGCCGCACCTTCCGTCCCATGGGCGTCTTCACGGTCAGCACGCGATGAAAGATCACGCGCATCAGGAAGCGGGCGAGGAAGGCGCGCGCCGCGAAGCTCTCCATCCGGATCGGGGCTTCGCCGGGGCTGCGGCCCGACATCCAGACCTC
>DATMZL010000160.1:0-4264 GCA_035607075.1 Polyangia bacterium | reverse complement strand
CGCTACCCGCCGTGCCCGCCAAGGCGGTAAAAGAGGACGGGACGCTCCGGCACGTGTTCGTCGCGACGGCCGGGCGCCTGGAGGATCGGCTGGTGCAGGCGGCCGAGCCGACCGGCAGCGGCGACGTTCCCATCGTGAGCGGCATCAAGGCGGGCGAGCAGGTCGTCGCCGAGCTGACGCCGGACGTGCGCGACGGCGCCAAGGTGAAGTGAGAACGTCATGCAGTGGCTAGCCAGCGTTTGCGTCAAGCGGCCGGTCTTCGCGTCGGTCCTGATCCTGACAATCGTCGTCGTCGGCGCCATCGGCTACAAGAGCCTCAGCCTCGATCGCTTCCCCAACGTCGACTTCCCGATCATCACGGTCGTCACCGCGCTTCCCGGCGCGGCGCCCGAGCAGATCGAGACCGAGGTGACGGACAAGCTCGAGGAGGCGGTCAACACGATCAGCGGCCTCGAGGAGCTGCAGTCGATCTCCACCGAGGGCGTGTCGCAGCTGATCGTCAGGTTCACCCTCGACAAGGACGTCAACATCGCCGCACAGGAAGTCCGCGATCAGGTGTCCACGGCGTTGCCGAACCTGCCCGAGGGAACGAAGAACCCGGTCATCAACAAGCTGGATCCAGACGCGGCGCCGGTGCTGTTCATCGCGCTGAAATCGAAGCGTCCGATCCGCGACGTGACCGAGTTCGCCGATCACGAGCTCCGCACGGCGCTGGAGAACGTGCAGGGCGTCGGGCAGGTGTCGATCCTGGGCGGGCGCAAGCGCCAGATCCAGGTGGTGCTGGATCCGGTGAAGTTGCGGGCCGCCGGCCTCAGCGCGATCGACGTGCAGCGCGCCATCGTCGCGCAGAACGTGACCACGCCGGGCGGCGCGGTCGACACCGGCCCGCAGCGGCTGACGTTCCGTGTGAGCGGCCGGGTGCCGACCGTGACCGCGGTCGGCGAGATCATCGTGCGCGCGGTCGAGAGCCACCCGATCGCGATCGCCGACGTCGGCACGGTCGTCGACGGTCAGGAAGAGGCGGAGACCGCCGCCAGCATCGACGGCGAGCCGGCGGTCGTGCTGTCGATCCGCAAGCAGTCGGGCACGAACAGCGTCGAGGTCGTCGATGCGCTGAACGAACGCATGAAGGAGTTCGAGCCGCGGCTGCCGCCGGGCTACAAGCTGGACGTCATCCGCGACAACACGGAGACGACGCGCACCAGCGTCGGCGCCGTCAAGGAGCACCTCGGTCTGGGCGCCGTCCTCGCCTCGCTGGTCGTGCTGCTGTTCCTCGGCAGCCTGCGGAGCACGTTCATCGCGGCCATCGCGATCCCGACGTCCATCATCGGCACCTTCATGTGCATGTGGTGGATGGGCTTCACGATCAACACCATCACCTTGCTGGCGCTGGCGCTGGCGGTCGGCATCGTCATCGACGACGCCATCGTCGTGCTGGAGAACATCTTCCGCTGGATCGAGGAGAAGCGGGTGCGGCCGATGCCGGCGGCCATCTACGCCACCAAGGAGATCGGCCTGCCCGTCCTGGCGACGACGCTGTCGCTGCTGGCGGTCTTCTTGCCCGTCGCGTTCATGTCGTCGATCCCGGGGCGCTTCCTGCGCAGCTTCGGCCTCACGATGGGCGCCGCGATCCTGATCTCGCTGATCGTCAGCTTCACGCTGACGCCGATGCTGGCGTCGCGCCTGCTGCGGCTGCACCCCGAGGGCGGTCGAAAGAAGTCGATCCTGGAGCGGTTCACCGACGCGTTCTACAAACCGATCGAACGCGTCTACATGGCGATGCTGCGGTTCTCGCTGCGGCACCGCTGGGTCATCGTGATCGCGGCGGTCGCGACGCTGTTCTCGATGGGGCCGCTGATCAAGCGCGTCCCCAAGGCGTTCTTGCCCAAGAACGACGAGGCGCAGTTCCAGATCGACGTGCGGACGCCGGAGGGAACCAGCCTGGCCGCGACGCAGATCTCCGCCGAGCGAATCGCGCGCGAGGTCCGGCAGTGGCCGGAGGTGCGCACCACGGTGACGTCGATCGGCGACAACCAGCAGAAGACGCCGAACCTGGCGTCGATCTTCGTCCGCCTGGTTCCGCCCGACGCGCGCACGGCATCGCAGGACGAGCTGCAGAACCGCGCGCGTAACGAGATCGTGTCCAAGCTGCCCAAGGATTATCGCGTCAGCGTTTCGATCGTCCCCGCCTTCGGCGCGGGATCGTTCAACGCGGCGATCATCCAGTACATCCTGAACGGTCCGAACGAGAAGCTCGAAAAGTATTCGAACGAGATCGTCGCGAAGCTGCGAGCGATCAAGGGCGCGGTCGACGTCGACACGACGTTCGTCACCGGAAACCCGGAGCTTGTCGCGTCGGTCAACCGCCGCAAGGCCGCGGACCTCGGCGTCAACGTCATCGACGTCGCGCTCGCGTCGCAGTTGCTGATCGGCGGCGTCAAGGTGTCCCGCTTCGAGGAAGCGGGCCGCGACTACGACATCCTGGTTCGGGCGGATGAGGGCGCCCGCAGCAGCCCCGAGGCGCTCAGCCAGCTCACCGTCGCTTCGACGAAGCTGGGGACAGTGCCGCTGCTCGACGTCATCGACCTGACGAAGGCGACAGGGCCGTCGAAGATCGAACGCTTCGCGCGCCAGCGGCGCGTGATGTTCCTGGCGAACACCGCGCCGGGCGTCGGTTCGGGCGAGGTCGGCGCCGAGCTCGAGCGACAGGTCAAGGAGATGAAGCTGCCGCCGGAGTACACCTTCAGCGCGTTCGGCCAGTCGAAGGAGATCAAGCGGACCGGGCTGGCGTTCATGTTCGCCTTCGGTCTGTCGTTCCTGTTCATGTACCTGATCCTGGCGGCGCAGTTCGAGTCGTGGCTGCACCCGATCACGATCTTGCTGTCGCTGCCGCTGACGGTCCCGTTCGCGCTGGTGTCGCTGATCTTCCTCAAGTCGTCGCTCGATATCTTCACGATGCTGGGCATCTTGGTGCTGTTCGGCGTTGTGAAGAAGAACTCGATCTTGCAGATCGCGCACATCATCCAGCTGCGCGCGGAAGGGCACTCGCGCTACGACGCGATCCTGCACGGCAACCGCGATCGTCTGCGGCCGATCCTGATGACCACGTTCGCGTTCGTCGCCGGCATGTTTCCGCTGGTCACGTCGCACGGCATCGGCGCCGAGTTCAATCGCGCGACAGCCGGCCCCGTCGTCATCGGCCAGCTGCTGTCGCTGCTGCTGACGCTGCTCGCGACTCCGGTCGCGTACACGATCTTCGACGATATCGCGAACGGGCTCCGGCGCCTGTTCCGGCTGCAGCCGCGTCCCGCGTCCGAGACGGGCGCGGACGAAATCATGGAACAGCCGGCGATTGCTGCTGCCGGCGGCAATGGCGAACATCGACCCCGAATCGAGGCCGCATCGTGAAACGAGTCCCCTTCGCTCTGGCGGTCGCAACACTTGTTGCGACCGCGCCCGCCCCTATCACCTTCGCGCAGGCCGAACGCGAGCTGTCGCTCGAGCAGGCAATGGAGATGGGCAAGAAGCGCAACAAGAGCATGCTCGTCGAGCATGCCCGCCTCGAGCAGGTGCAGACCCAGCTGTCGTCAGCGTGGGCGCTGTTGCTGCCGACGATCGCCGCGCAAGGGAAGTACTCGCGCAACTACGCCAAGTTCGAGTTCATGTTGCCGGCGGGAACTTTGCTCATCCAGCCGGTCAACCAGCTGGACGGCGTCATCAGCTTCAACGCACCGCTGATCGTTCCGGCCGCCTACCCGGGGCTCAAGTCGGTGAAGGCCAATATCGCGTCGGCGGAGGCCAACTACGAGCTGTCCGAGACGAACGTCCTTTACGCCGTGGCGCAGGCGTTCTACGCCGCGGCCGTGTCCGACGAGGTCGTCACCGCGCGCGCTTCGAACATCGAGGTGGCGCGCGCGACGTTGAACAACGCCAAGACGCGGTTCGCGGCGGGAACGGTCACCAAGGTCGACGTCGATCGCGCCGAGCTGTCGATGATCCGCGCCGAGCAGGCGGAGCGCGAAGCCAAGCAGGGTCGCCAGCAGGCTTACCTCGGGCTGGCGACGCTGATCCAGATCGAGGGCCCGTTCCGCGTGAAGGCACCGGAGTCGCTGCCGGCGCTGCCGCCGGAGCAGCCGCTCGACAACGTGCTGCAGCTGCGGCCGGAGTTCCGCGCGCTCGAGCTCTCGGCGCGCGCCGCGGACCTGCAGGCGAAGACCGACGCGTGGAAGTGGTCGCCGTCGATCTCTGGGTTCGGCAACGCGCG
>DATMZL010000161.1:0-6393 GCA_035607075.1 Polyangia bacterium | reverse complement strand
GGAGCGGCGGGCACGGGTGGCGGCGCGGGTGCAGGGGGAGGCAGCGGTGCGGGCGGCGGCGCGGGCGCATCGGCCTGCCCGGACGGCGGGCTGCTCACGTTCGACGACGATTTCAGCGCCGGCTTGCGGTCGCAGTACTGGACAGTCACTCACAGCACGCCTGGATTGTTCACGGTCGACGCGACACAGGGACAGGTCCAGTTGACCAAGGTCGGATCCAATACGACCCCAGGTCTCCAGACCGTCTCCGTGTCTCTCAACCTCGCGCAGTTCGGCGGCTCGATCGCGGGCGACTTCGACTTCAGCGTCGACTTCAGCAACGTGGTCCTGGGATCGGCCGGCGTCGATCAGGTCCAGCTCGACGCGCATTTCGCGGACGGCTCGTACTTCTTCGACGTCTACGACAACAGCGACGGGGGCAACAACGTCCACGTCTGGACCGGGAGCATCAACGGGCGGATGGCGCGCACGGTCACCGGCGGCACGTTCCGCATCGCGCGGGTCGGCACGACCGTGTCGGGCTACCTCGGCGCCACCCTCATCTACTCGACGACCTCCACCAGCCCGCTGGCGATCGTCGGGTTCATTCTCCAGCTCCAGCCCAACAGCAACGACAACATCGCCGTCGCCTACGACAACTTCCACTTCAGCGCCGCCTGCAACCGCGCTGGAGGTGGCGCCGCGTGCCTGGGTAATGTGTCGATCGACTTTGCTGCGCTCGCGCCTTACTGGATCGACTCGTCGGCCGCCTGCGGGTCCGCATCGGTAAGCGCGAACGCGCTGCAGCTGACGCGCACCGGAACGTGCACCGCGGCGCGCGAGGGCGGATTCGTGACCCTCGATCCGTCGCGATGGAAGCTCTGTGGAGACTTCGACGTGCAGGTCGATTTCAATCTTGTCGCGTTCACGGTCCCGACGGGTGGCACGCAGACACGCTACGCCGTCGTACGTGCAGGCGACCCGTCGAGCACGTCTGGCATCGCACTCGAACGATACAACGCCCCGACCGCAAACACGTGTCCGCCTTCGACCCAGAACTACAAAGGCTGGTCCACGACGTCGGTCGATTGCGGAGGTGCGACGATGGTCGCCACCACGGACACGACGGGCAAGTTCCGCCTGACGCGTGTCGGATCGACCGTCACCAGCTACTACGACTCCAGCGCAGGTAACGGTTCATGGGTCGCCGTCCACACAGCCACGGGCATCACGACCACGCCGTGGGGCCTGGTGTTCTACACGGGCTACGCCCTCGGGACGGACAGGACGGACATGAACGTCACCTTCTCGTCGCTGACGATCACTTCGGGCAGCGCGCCCTAGTCTCGATCAGAACCGCGTGCCGCGGGCATAACGAGGCCGTGACGAAAAAGATACGTGCGCTCGTTCCACTGTTGGCGCTCGTGACGGCTTGTGGCCAGGCGAAACCCCGGACGTCGGCGTCGGGTGGCGGCGGTGGTCAACCCGGTGGGGCGACGGCCTCGTGTTGAATCGCGCGTGGAACCACGACATCGTCCGTTATGCCGACGGAACGATCGCGGCCTTGTGGCAAGCGCGCGTGAACGGCACCGGCACCGGCGATCCTGACAAGCGCATGCTCTATGCCCGATTCGACGGCACGTCATGGAAGCTCACGTACCTGGTGAAGGCCGGGCCGAAGCTGTTCCCCGAAGAGGAGGACTTCGTCGGGTTGGGCGCCCTCGATCCCGACGACCCGACGTCGATCTACGTCTCGACGCCCTACGATCCGCGCGACGACAGCACGATGACGCCGAAGCGCGAGCTTTATCGAGGGACCACGTGCGACCAGGGCGCCACCTTCACCTGGACAAACGTCACTCAGAGCTCCACGTCGGACAACCTGC
Organism: Polyangia bacterium; assembly: GCA_035607075.1. Classification (GTDB taxonomy): domain Bacteria; phylum Myxococcota_A; class Polyangia; order Fen-1088; family Fen-1088; genus JADGRB01. The sequence continues at coordinate 4,528 of DATMZL010000161.1, read as the reverse complement.
GGCCTATCATCCCCAAGTGGGACCGCAGCCATACGGCGCTGCTGTGGTTGAAGGGGTTGTACACGTCCGCGCAGTTCTACAACCTCAAGGTGGTCGGTATCATCTCGAGCAAGTGATGGGAGACGCGTTGGCCCCATGAAGGCGACGCCCGGCTTCTTGCTTGCCGCGGTCCATCTCGCCGCGTGCGCTCGCGGGACGCCAGCGCTGCGCCCGGCGCAAGCTTCGACGGAAAGCCCGACGCCGCCGGCGGCCTCGCGGAAGCCTCACGAGATCGCGATCCACGGGCGCGTGCTGACAGACGACTACTTTTGGCTGCGCAACAAGAATACGCCCGAGGTCGTCAGCCACCTCGAAGCGGAGAATGCCTTCGCCGCTGCGTTCGGGAGGCCGACGGCGGCGCTGCAAGAAGCGCTCTTCAAGGAGATGCTCGCGCGGCTACGACAGGACGACGACACGCCACCTGTCAAGGAAGGAAGCTGGCGGTACTACCGCCGGTACGAAGTCGGAAAGCAGTATCCGATTCACTGCCGCAGAGGCCTCGCCGCGAACGCCCCCGAGGTCGTTCTTCTCGATCTCAACGAGATGGCGAGGAGCCAGCCGTTCATCGACGTCCCCAGGATGGGCGTCTCGAACAGCGGCGGCCTCTTCGCCTACCTCGTCGACACCGCTGGTTTCCGGCAGTTCACGCTGAGGGTCAAGTCGCTCGAGACGAACAGGCTGCTCCCCGACGCGATCGAACGGGTCGACGGCTTCGCGTGGGCGGGCGACGACAGAACGCTTTTCTATGTGACCGAGGATCCGCAGACCAAGCGTCCCAACAAGTTGTTCCGGCACGTGCTGGGCTCGAAGGAGGACGCTCTCGTCTACGAGGAGAAGGACGAGATGTTCGAGCTCGACGTCGATCGAACGCGCGACAGGGCGTTCATCGTCGTCAGCAGCGCCAGCCGGACGACCAGCGAAGTGCGCGTCATCGACGCGTCGAAGCCGGCGTCCGCGCCCAGGCTGATCGCGCCCCGCGAGCACGACCACGAGTACTACGTCGATCACCGCGCCGGCACGTTCTACATCCGTTCGAACGCCGGAGGCGCGCGCAACTTCAGGCTGATGACCGTCCCCGTGGCCGATCCGCGCCGCGCGCGATGGGTGGAGCTGATCCCCGCTCGCCCCGACGTGCTGCTCGGTCAGGTCATGTTGCTTCGGGATCACATGGTCCTGTTCGAGTGGCATCACGCGCTTCCGCACGTGTCGATCTACGACTTCAAGACGAAGAGGACGCAGGAGCTGGTCCAGGCGGAAGCTGTGTACGATCTCGGGCCGCACCTCGACCCGTTCTTGACGGGCACGCCGCTCAACCGCGAGTTCGACACCAGCGTGCTCCGGCTTCGCTACCAGTCCCCGACCACGCCGCTGCAGGTCCTCGAGTGGGATCTCGCAAGCGGGAAGAAGACGATCGTCAAGCAGACACCGGTGATCGGTTACGACGCCTCTCGATTCGAAACGCGACGGATCGACGCCGTCGCGCGCGACGGCACGCACGTTCCGATCTCGCTCGTCTGCGCGAAGGGCACCCAGCCGGACGGCTCGCACCCGATGCTCCTCGCCGGGTACGGCGCTTACGGTTTCGTGGGGCCGCTGGGCTTCAGCAGCGAGCGGGTCTCACTCCTCGACCGCGGCTTCGTCTGGGCATACGCGCATGTGCGCGGCGGCGGGGACCTGGGGAAGACCTGGCACGACCAGGGCCGCATGAAGACGAAGCTGAACACCTTCACCGATTTCATCGACTGCGCCGAGCATCTGAAGAACGCGGGATGGGCGAAGAAAGACGCCCTGGTCATCAGCGGGCGCAGCGCCGGCGGGCTCCTGGTGGGCGCTGCGACGAACATGCGGCCCGATCTGTTCCGCGTCGTTCTGGCGTCCATGCCGTTCGTCGACGTCATCAACACGATGCTCGACGAGACGCTGCCGCTGACCACCAACGAGTTCGAGGAATGGGGCAACCCCAAGAAGCGAGACGAGTTCGACTACATCGTTCAGTACAGCCCCTACGACAACGTGAAGCGCGCCGCCTATCCGTCGATGCTCGTCCGAACCAGCTACAACGACCCCGACGTCATGTACTGGGAACCAGCGAAATGGGTCGCAAAGCTCCGGGAGATGAACACCGGCAAGAACCCCGTCGTCTTGATAACCAACATGCAGCCTGCCGGACACATCGGGAAGTCAGGCCGGTTCGATCGCCTGCGCGACACCGCGTTCGACTACGCCTTCGTCTTGTCGCAGCTGGGCCTCGGCCGTTAACGGCCTTCACAGAGCCCCGCTGCTGTACCCGAAGCAAGTGGACATCGCGAACTGCGTGTTGCCCGGCGGGCTGTTTGGCGAAGGCGGCCGCGTGCCGTGGACGAGGATCCGCTCGACCTCGCAGACGGAACCGAAGCTGCCGCCTCCCTGCACGAGGTCCCGCTGGTACGACTGACGGGCGTCGCTCGCGAGGTGGATGAGGAGGCCCGGGGGGTCGGTCTTCGACGAGGGCACCAGGGTCTCGACCGTTCGCAGGTCGGCGTGCGGCGCGACGGTGCCGATGGGCGTGCAGGAGGTCGGATCGTCCGCGATCGTACAGCGCTCGATGACCACGTCTTCACCGAGAAGGTTCGTCACGATGATCTCGTCGGTCGCCTCATCCGCGTCCTGCGTGGCCGGATCGATGTTCCACGATCCGACCTGACCGTCGAAATGCACGAAGACCACGGCCGGACTCTGGCCCGTGCGACTGTACGGGCCGTCGCCCACGGGAATGGCCAGCGGCGCCGACTCACCCCAGCTCTGGCCGGTGCTGTCGGCGATCCCCACGACGTACGTGGCCGGCGGGATCCCGCCGAGCGAACCTGGCCAGCCGCCCGTCCAGCCCTGCATCGTCCAGTTGGCGTAATCGTAGAAACCCCGATTGGAGGTCACGACGACCGCGTCCTGGCCGTTCAGTCGGGGCCGGAACGTCTGCGGTACTGAAGGCAGGTCGAAGAGCGTCCAGATCAGGACGTCGCCGCCGGGATCGCTGTCGAGGAGGATCCCCGGCGGCGGCGTGTCGAACCCTCTGATCGGCTTCCGCTCGGTCGCGCAGGCCGCGACGGCCAGGGCCGTGAAGGCCAGTGATGGAAGGAGCAAGGCAGGCAAGGTAGGACGGAAGGCAGGACGGGCACGGGTCATGGGAAGGCTCCCCCTATGAGACGGCGCCGGCCCGGATCGGGGAAAAATGAAGGGCGGCTTTTCCCCGCGCGGCTGTGCGATCGTCCAAGGCATCGAGCGGCTTAGCATGGTGAAAGCGTCGATCCGGAAATTCGTTCTGGGAACGTTGCTCGCGAGCCTGACGGCGGGGATCCCGACCGCGCGGGCGACCGAGCCGGAGCCCGACGCTCCCCCGCGAGCCCCGGTGACGGTGGAGAACGCCCCGGGGGTGGACCTTCCGCCCCAGGTCGCCGCCGATCTTCGCGCCGCGATCGACGATGCGCTTGCGGGGCGCGCGCAGCCCGGCGTCCCGATCGACGTCACGCTGGAGGCGGGCGGCGCCGCCGTTCGGGTCGGCTCGCTGTCGCGCCGGATCGCGATCGCCCGTTGGGATTACGCGGCCCTCCGGACGGTGGCGCTGCACGTGCTGGATCTGTCGCTGCCGGCGCCGGAAATGCCGGACGTCGCGCCCGCCGGTCCAGCGGCGGGTCCGCCCGCGATGATCGTCGCGGAGGCGCCGGCCGTTGCGCGTGCACCGGAGCACCCGACCGACGCCGGCGGACCCTGGAGCCTGCACGCCGGCATCGCGGGGGCGCGCGGCGTCCAGATGCCCGATCCATGGATGGTCTCGATGACCGCCGGCGTCGCCTGGACTCACCACGATTGGCTGCGGATCGGCGTGGAGTTCGGCTGGGACCATTCGATCGTGCGCCACGTGGACAGCGGAGGCATCCTCACGACAGTCAACTACGACGCGACGCCCATCCGCCTGGTGCTGGCGGTCCAGAACAGCACCGTGATGGCCGGCGTTCGCGGCGGCCTCGCCGAGTATCGTGTCACGGGCGAGCAGCACTTCTGGGCGACGACACCGGTGGTGGGCCCCTTCGTCGCGGCCCGCGTGCCGATCATCGGCAGCTTCCGGGGGTTGCTGGTGGGCGGCTTCGACTACTGCGCCCGGCGCACCGAGCTGACGAACGACGGCGGCTTCGATACGCTCTATTCGACCCCGGCGGTGGCGCCTTATATCGGCGTGATGCTGGAGGCAGGGTTGACGCTGTGAGACTCCGCGGGCGCGTCGCTCCATCACTGGCCGTGGTCCCGCACCGAGGACCGGACGGCGACGATGGCGCGCTGATCGCCGCGGCTCGCCGGGGTGACGGCGCCGCGTTCACGCGCCTCTTCCGCCGACACGCGGACGCCGTGCGAACGCGGATCACGCGGCTCGTTGGCCCCGTCGCCGAGCGCGACGACCTGGTCCAGAAGGTCTTCATCGCCTTCCACCGCGCGCTGCCCGGCTATCGCGGCGAGG
>DATMZL010000172.1:0-5106 GCA_035607075.1 Polyangia bacterium | reverse complement strand
ACGAACGTCTCGTAGTGATAGCCGCCGAAGCTGGTGCAGCAGGCCTCCGTGGAGAACGTCAGGCTGACCGCGGCCGGAAGGATGAAGGCGTAGATGGTGTTGGGATCGGCCGCGCCCCAGGCCGCCGCCGCTGAGGCCGTGTTGAGCATGAGCGTCGCCTGCAGCGTGTCGTCCGAGACGGTCCCGATGGACGCCGTACCCGCGCTGACAGCCGGTAGCACGGTCAGCGCGCCTACCCCGTACTCCGACGTCGTCGCCGCCCAGTAGCTGCTGCCGGCGACCTCGGTCAGGAACGACTTCATCGCCGCTTCGTCGGGATCGCCGGTGAAGAAGATCGGGCGCAGCTTGGGTGCGGTCAGGACGGGCCCGCCGAGGTTGGCCACCTGCGGTTGCGGCGGGTGCGGCGCCGCGTACGTTCCCGCGGCGCCGGACGTGCCGGACGTGCCACCCGTGCCGCCGCGCCCGCCGCCGCCGGTGTTGCCGCCGCTTCCCGCCATCCCCGTGCCGGGATTCGCGTCGCCGCCCGCGTCGGTGACGAGCTGCACGCACACTTTCGACAGGCAGGTCAGCCCGATGTCACAGGCGCCGTTGATGAAACAGGGTCCGCGCTCGCTGCCGGTCGGCGGCGTGTCGTTTTTGTCGCCGCCGCAGCCGAACCCGAGCCCGAGCGCGAGGACCGCGCAAAGCCATACCGCCATCCCGCGCCGCATTCGTCCGCCATGATCGGCCGATCGACGCCCCGTTTGCAACAAGCGCGATCGCCCGTGGCGCGCGTCACGCGACGGATCTAGCTGGGGCCGAAGCGGACGCCGACAGCGAACAACACGTAGGCGCCCGAGATCCCGATCGCCGGTTGGCCGGCGACATCGGCGTCGAGGCCGCGCACGGTGCCGCCCCCTTCGAGCGTGCCGAACACGCGGAGCACCCGCGGGACCGGCGCCTCGATGCCGGCGCGCACGCCGAGCGTGCTGACCAGACCGCCGCCCTCGCCGGGTATGACATCGGGATCGGTCGAATGCCCTTTGATCGACGCCCAGCCGAGCGACGCCGCCGGGCCGAACGTGAGCACCGTGGGGCCCAGCGTGATCCGCGGGCCGATGGACAGCGTCGCGCTCGCGACCAGAATCGAGACGTCGCCGAGGCTCTGCGCGGAGCTTGTCGCTGCGGCGCCGACGTCCAGCGCGACCTGCACGTGCGCCGACGACAGCGTCAGCTCCAGCCGCGCGCCGAACAACGTCGCCGGGTGCGCGAAGTGACGGCGAACGTCGCCGGCGACACCGCCGCCGAGCATCAGGCGCGGCGCGGGCGGCGGCGGTGGGGGCGGCGGCACGGGCGGCGGTGCCGGCTCACCCGTCTCGCGCATCAGCTCGGCGACCGCGAGCGCGAGCGCGCGGGGCCGCGCCTCGGGTGGCAGATCCGCCAGCGAGACGTCGCGCCGGATCGTCCGTTGCGTTGCGGCCACCTCGACGTTGACACCGACGTCCTCGGTGGCCGGATCGCACGGCTCGATCGTCAGCGTCACCTTGACCGCGTCGGTCGCCGGATCGCCTTCGGGACCGACGACGCAGCAGTGGGGCTGCCGCCCCGCCAGCTCGACGCGCAACGTGTCGACGAAGTCATCGAATGAAACCGGCGCCGCCGCGCACTCGGGCGGGAAGACGCGGATGACCGGCAGGTCGGCGGCGCGCGCCGCGATCGGCATGATCGCGACAGCGACAGCGACGAGAACTCCCCTGCGGAGGGCGGGCATCGACGGACGCCCGCCAGTGTATCCCCGACTTTATCGTTCGTCGCGGATGCGCGCCTGCGCCTCGGTGAGGCGCGCGCGAACGGCCTCGCGCAAGCTCTTTGGCGCGCCCAGCTCCAGCGCGCGGCTGAACGACGCCGCTGCCGCGCGGGGCTGGTGAAGATCGTCCAGCTGCAGCCGGCCAAGCGCGAACGCCGCCAGCGGCGCCTGACGATCGGCGGGGAATCCGTCGATGATGCGCTGGAGCGGCCCCACTGCCTCGGCCGGGTGCCCCGACAGGCGCGCCACGTCGGCGAGCGCGAACAGATCGTTGATACCAAGTCGCTTCGATTCGCGGCGGATGCCCTGCGCGCCCAGCGTCGCGAACGCTTCGCGGTGGTGGCCGCTGCGCGCCAGCTCGCGCCAGGTGGGACCGGCGGCGCCGCGCGCGGGCGGCGCGACGACCGCAGGTTCAGCCGGCGCGGTCTCCGGCGCCAGCGCCGGCGCGGCGCCCGTCGTGTTGCCCGGTGCTTCGGGCGTCTCGGTCGCCGCCGCCTCTGCGTTCTCGTCGAAAACATCCAGCGATTCGCCCGCGGCCAGCCGGCGCACGTGATTGACGACGCGCTCGCCGCGCACCAGCACGATGCCGCGCTCGACGCCCACGTGCAGGCGATCCGGCCCGCGCGCGCAGCTGAAACGGGTGCCGACGACCTCCACGGTCGCCAGCCCGCATTCGATCTGCCAGCGGCGCGGTCCGCCCGGGACCACGTCGAAGCTGGCGTCGCCGCGGTCCAGAACGGCGATGAAGCTCTGCGCCGACGACTCGATCGGCTCGATGCGCGCGCCCGCGCCCAGCTGGATGCTGGAACCGTCAGACAGCGCCAGCCGTGCGCCGCCCGCCGGGGCGTCGGTCGCGACGATCGGGCTGCCGTCCGCCATCCGCAGCGGTCCGGCATCGTGGCGAAGGAACGCCACCAGCGCGACGCCTGCGGCGACGGCGACGAGCGGCCCGAAGATGAGCGACAGCGATCGGCGGCGCGGACGCTGAGGGAAGCGCGCGTCGATCGCCTGCCACATACGCGAGACAGCGGCCTCGTCGGCGGGATCCTGCAGCCCTTCCTTTAGCGGAAACTTCAGGTGGCTCACGACACCACCTCCTGCCCGCCGCCGACGTGGGCCCGCACGGCGGTCTCGGCGGCCGCGATGCGCCGCTTGGCGGTCGCCAGCGAGCAGCCGCACGCCGACGCCACCTCGGCCAGCTCCAGGCCTTCCACCTGCCGCAGCATCCAGGCGATGCGAACGTTGGCGGCGACCGACGACAACGCGCGGTCGACGAGCGCCAGCTCGGCGCGCTGGTCGGGGTTCGTGCCGGGCGCGGCCAGCGCGCCCAGCGTCGCGTCGTCGGCGCCGTTATCGAGGCCCAGCATGCGCTTCAGGCGCGCGCGGCGCAGCCGCCGCCGCACGAGGCTGACCGCGATCTGCGCCAGCCACCCACGCAGCGCCGCCGGCTCGCGCAGCGCGCGCAGCTGCTCGAACGCCGTCACGAACGTGTCCTGCACGACGTCTTCACCTTCATTGCGGTTGCCGAGCAAGCGCGCCGCGATCGCCAGCAGATAAGCGGCGTGGCGGCGGTACAGCATCTCGCGTCCCCAGCGATCGCCTTCAATGGCGCGCGCCACCAGCTGAGCGTCGCTGGCGGCGTCCGCAGATTGAAGAAGGACTGTGTGGCTCACCAGCACGCCCATTGTAATTGGTTAGAGAACCGGGCCTCCGGAAAAGGCTCATCCACGTCGGTGTGGGGCAACGTAAGTGGCGGAAATACCTGCCAGACTTTCGTTTTCACGCCATGAGCCATTTGGCCGAGGTGAGGGCTCTACGCTGACATGCAGCCATCATCGAGGTCGACGTCGTTCTTCATTACTGCGCTCGCGGTGTTCGTGGCGGGTGCGTTCATGTTTCTGGTCCCGGGATGCGGTAGTTCGGTGAACGCACTGTCGAAAGATGGCGGCGGCGCCGGCACGACCGGGACCGGGACGGGGTTCGGCGGCACGCTGGGCGCGGGCGGCCTGGGCGGCGGCAAGATTCCGATCGGCCAGACCCAGTGCAGCGACGGCATCGATAATGATGGCGACGGCAAGATCGACTACAACGATCCCGAATGCGTCGGACCGCTCGATAACGACGAGGGCACGTACGCGACCGGCATCCCGGGCGACAACGTCGACTCGTGCAAGCAGGATTGCTTCTTCGACGGCAACTCGGGCATGGGCGACGACGGCTGCGACTGGCAGCTCAAGTGCGATCCGCTGACCAACAACGCTTCGTGCCCCTACGATCAGGCGTACGCGCAGTCGCACCAGAGCGAGTGCTCGCTGTCGGCGTCGCAGTCGCAGACCTGCATCGACAACTGCCGGAAGCTGGTACCGAACGGCTGCGACTGCTTCGGCTGCTGCGCCGTCCCCGGCGCGTCGACGCCGATCCGGTTGGCCACGACCTGCACGGCGAAGGACTTCGCCGATCCGACGAAGTGTCCGCCCTGCACGCAGGTCACGCAGTGCATGACGCCCTGCGGTCACTGCGATTACTGCATCGGCAAGGACACGCTGCCTGCCGACTGCACGCCGGACGGCGGCGTGGACGCCGGGAAAGACGGCGGTACGCCTTACAACTGCCCGACCGGCTACACGGCGTGCGGCCAGTACGGCGTCGACCCGTCGATGTGCCCGCCGGACACCGGCTGCGTGACCGGCTGCTGCCGGCCGATCGTCATCTGATTCCACTCAGGCCCATCCAGCGGCCGCGTCGGCTCCGACTCCGCCGCGGCCGCTGGGTGAGGCCGGGCTATCTCCTCTCCCTCTCCCGCTTGCGGGAGAGGGCCGGGGTGAGGGCAAACCGCCCTGGTTCGCGGGCTTCCCGGCCCCCCGGGCCAAAAATGGACGGGCTGCGAACCCACCCCGATACTGGCAGGTGCGGGACCTTCGCATGCGCCGGGAGACCAAGACATGGGCAGGCCGGCTGGCGGGGGCGGCGGTCGTCGTCTTCGTGCTCGCGTACGTCCCGTACCACGTCTACGTGCGGTCGGGCCTCAAGCACACGATCGCGCTCCGTCGTGATCTGATCGCGCTTCACGCTCACAACCAGGAGCTGGCGGCCGAGAACCAGCGGCTGGCGCGCGAGGCCGAGGCGCTGCGCGACGATCCGGCGGCGATCGAGCGCGTCGCGCGCGACGAGCTCGGCTGGGTCCGCGCCGGCGAGGTCGTCGTGGACCTCGCCTCCGATCCCTCGCACCGCGATTCCGATCCCCTCGCCCCGCGAAGCGGCAGGGTGGACAGACGGTCAGGGAGAGGGGCGGACACGCGATGAAGCTCAAACCGAAGAGC
>DATMZL010000184.1:0-3518 GCA_035607075.1 Polyangia bacterium | reverse complement strand
GCGAACGTTCAAGCAACTCTGGAAGCGACGACCGGCGCGCAACCCCGGCGCCCCACCGGTGCTGTTGTGGCCTGACACATTCAACGACCACTTCTTTCCCGATACGGCGCTGGCGGCGGCCGAGGTGCTGGAAGCGCTGGGCTTCCGCGTGATCGTGCCGGAAGGCGACGTCTGCTGCGGGCGCCCGCTCTACGACTTCGGCATGTTGAAGACCGCGCGGCGCCTGCTCGAGAAGGATCTCCGATCGCTGCGCGACACGATCGAGCAGAGCATACCGATCGTCGGCCTCGAGCCGTCGTGCGTGTCGGTCTTCCGCGACGAGATGACGAATCTTCTACCGCACGATCGCGACGCGCAGCGCCTGAAGAAGCAGACCTACCTGTTCTCCGAGTTCCTGACCCAGCACGCGCACCTGGAGGGTCTGCCGCGGCTCGGTCGCAAGGCGACGGTCCACGGCCACTGTCATGAGAAGGCGCTGTTCGGCATGGAGAGCGAGATGGAGATGCTGCGCCGGCTGGGCGTCGACGCGCATCTGCTCGACACGGGCTGCTGCGGGATGGCGGGCTCGTTCGGGTTCGAGGCGGGTGAGAAGTACCGGGTCTCGATGGCGATCGGCGAGCTGGACGTTCTCCCGAAAGTCAGACAGGCCGACGGCGACGCGCTGATCGTCGCCGACGGCTTCAGCTGCCGCGAGCAGATCCACGGCGCGACGGCGCGACGCGCGCTGCACGTCGCCGAGGTGGCGCGGATGGCGGTCGCCGAGCGCCCGGCGCGACGCCCGGTCCGGCCAGCGCGCCCGAAGCCGGCCGTCCCTGCGCTGGCCGGCGCCCTGGCGCTCGCCGTCGTCGTGTTTGCGGCGCTGCGGAAACGGAGGCGCACGTGATCTCGGGCGCGATCGGCCGCCGGAAGTGGGTGATCCCGGAGGGCTACATCCCTTCCGAGAGCCACGGTCCGGCGCCCGCGATGCTGAGCCACGAGACCGCCTGCCTGCTGAACGCGGGCGACCACGACGCGAACGTGCGTCTGACGATCTACTTTGCGGACCGCGATCCCTGCGGTCCGTACCGCGTGGTCGTGCCGGCGCGCCGGACGCTTCACCTCCGCTTCAACGATCTGACCGACCCGGCTCCGATCCCGCGCGACACGGACTATTCGAGCGTCATCGAGTCGGACGAGCCGATCGTCGTGCAGCACACGCGCCTGGACTCGCGCCAGGCCGAGGAGGCGCTGCTGTCGACGATCGCGTATTCGCAGTGACGGCGCGTTGATGAATGAACAGGAGGTCGGAGATGGCAAGCGCTGAACAACAGGTCGTCGTGGTCACAGGCGCGTCCGCGGGCGTGGGCCGCGCGGCGGCGGTGCGGTTCGGCCGCGCCGGCGCACGCGTCGCGCTGATCGCGCGCGGGCGCGCCGGCCTGGAAGGCGCCCGGCGCGAGGTCGAGGCGGCCGGCGGGCACGCGCTGGCGATCCCGTGCGACGTCAGCGACGCCGCCGCGGTCGAAGCCGCCGCCGAGCGCATCGAACGCGAGCTCGGCCCGATCGACGTCTGGGTCAACAACGCCACCGCGACGGTGTTCGGCGAATTCAAGGACGTTGCGCCCCAGGAGTTCAAGCGCGTCACCGACGTCACCTACCTCGGCTACGTCTACGGAACGCGCGCGGCGCTGCGGCGAATGCTTCCGCGCGATCGCGGCACGATCGTGCAGGTCGGCTCCGCCCTCGCCTACCGCGGGATCCCGCTGCAATCGGCCTACTGCGGCGCGAAGCACGCCATCCAGGGATTCACCGAAGCGGTGCGGTGCGAGCTGCTCCACGATCGCAGCAAGGTCTGGATCACGATGGTGCAGCTTCCCGCGTTGAACACGCCGCAGTTCGGGTGGTCACGCAGCCGGATGGCGCGCAAGGCGCAACCGGTTCCGCCCATCTTCCAGCCCGAGATCGCCGGCGAGGCGATCTTCTTCGCCGCGCACCACCGGCGCCGGCAGCTCTACGTGGGCATGCCGACGGTCATCTCGATCGTCGGCAACAAGATCGCCGCGGGTCTCGGGGATCGGTACCTCGCGCGCACCGGCTTCGACAGCCAGCAGTACGACGGCAACGAAACGCGCGACCGGCCCGACAACCTGTTCGCGCCGCTCGACGACGAGCACGATCGCGGGATGCACGGGACCTTCGATGCCCGCGCGCGAACGCGGAGCCCGCAGCTGTGGACGTCGATGCACCGGTGGATCGGCGTCGCCGCCGTGCTGCTCGCGGGCGGCGCCGGCTGGCTGCTGACCCGTCGCTGACGCTCAGCCCCGCGCGCCGCGCAGCGCGGGCAGGTAGATCCTGAACGTCGTCCCCGCCTCCGGGGCGCTGTCGACCTCGACGGCTCCCCCGAACTGCTGGACCAGCGCGAAGACGGTGGAAAGGCCGAGGCCGGTCCCCCGGCCGATGTCCTTGGTGGTGAAGAACGGCTCGAACATGCGCGCCTTCGTCTCGGCGTCCATCCCTTGTCCGGTGTCCTTCACCGTGACGACGAGGTGGGGCCCAGGGGACAGCCCGCGCGGTTTCGCTGCGGGCTCGTCCAGCACGACTTCGGTGGACGTTATCGTCAACGTTCCACCCCGCGGCATCGCGTCCCGGGCGTTCGCGGCGAGGTTCAACAGGATCTGTTCGAGCTGAACAGGGTGAGCCAGGACGACGGCGTCAGGCGCGCCCGCGTCGAGCGCCAGTGTGATCGCGTCGGTGACGAGCGGCTTGATCAGACCCATCGCCTCGCAAAGGACGTCATCCAGGCGCACCGGCAACAACCCGACCGCCTCCTGTTTGCGCGCGAATGTCATCAGCTGGTCGATCAGGACCGCGCCTCGCTTGGTCGCGGTCGTCGCCCTGTCGAGCATCGCGACGACCGGCTCGCCCGACGCCAGCATCACCCGGATGACCTCGAGGCAGTTCAGGATCGCCTGCAGCACGTTGCGCAGGTTGTGGGCCACGCCGCTCGCGAGCGTGCCCACCGCTTCCATCTTCTGCGCGTGCCGCAGCGCCTGCTCGAGCATGCGCTCGTGCGTGACGTCGCGGACCACGCCGACACCAGCCCGCACGACGCCGTCGTCGCCCAGGATCGGGAAGCCGCGGCTCTCCACCCATCGCAGCGTTCCGTCGGGCTGCCGGATGCGATACGCGTCGCTGATCGATACGCCGGCGCCCAGCCGCTTCCACGCTTCGTTGACCTGCTCGCGATCCTCCGGTTCGACCGTATCCAGCCACCCTTCGGGCTTCCCCGCGAGCTGCGCCGCGGGCCGGCCCCAGATCCGTTCAAAGGCGGGACTGACGTACGAGATGACGCCGCCGAGCTCGCGCAGATAGAACACGTCCTGGACGTTCTCCGCGATCAGCCGGAAGCGCGCTTCGCTGGCCTGCAGATCCGCCTGCGCGCCCCGCAGCTCGCTCATATCGATCAGCCCCACGTTGCAACGGAAGCCGGCGGCGGTGACGGTGTCCGCGACCCCGTCGAGGCGCGCGCGGAACGTCCGGCC
>DATMZL010001350.1:0-6979 GCA_035607075.1 Polyangia bacterium | reverse complement strand
GGGAGCCGGCGAGCTCTGCTCGCCGCGTACCATCGCGGGAGGGTTTGGGAACCCTCCCAGGGTTCCCATTTCATCAGTTGGCCTTGGCCTGGAAGAAGTCCCACGAGCCGCGCACGCCGCCGACCTGCTCCTCGGCGCGAGCGAAGTTGATCGAGATCTCCTCGAGCGGGATGTCGCCGACCGCGCCCGTGTGCGCTTCCGTCCGCACCGCGATGCCGCAATCGCTGAACGTCAGCTTCTGCAGAACGTCGGTGGTGGAACCGGGCGCGAAGATCGTGACCGCCACCGTCTGCAACCGCTGGCCGCGCGCGGCGACCATGAACAGCATCGGCGACGCGGCGTCGACGCGCTTGACGAACTTGAACGGCGTCGCGCTCGTCCTTCCGGCGCCCGCGCCGCCGCCCGACGGATCGCTCGAGTTGGTCAGCGCCCACGAGTAACCGAGCACGTCGATCGGCTGACCGCCGTTGTCGATCACCAACGTGCCGGCGTCGATCGCGACGGTACCGATCGTCTGCTTGTTCGGCGCGCCCGCGCCGCCGCCCGACGCGCCCGCAGGTCCGGCCGGTCCCTGCGGCCCCGCGACGCCCTGCGGCCCCGCGACGCCCTGCTGGCCCGGAGGTCCGGACGCGCCCGCAGGTCCGACCGCGCCCGCCGGGCCCGCCGCGCCTGGGAGTCCGGGCGTACCTTGCGCACCCGGCGCGCCTGTTGCGCCAGGCGTACCCGGCGCGCCGCGCGGTCCCGTCTGGTTCCAGCTGAGCGCCGTCTCGCCTTTGCGGCAGCTCTCGACGGCGACGTCGATGATGCGCGTGTTCCCCTTGGAATCGACGCACGCGTGAATGACGCCGCTGCCGTCCTGAAGCGCGGCGAACGCGGCGGCGCCGATGCCCGCGAGCAAGAAGCCCGCGGAGACGGCAGCGAGCGCGATCCGCGCGCGGCGCCCACGCGGAAGGAACGTCGTCAACCCGTGGTCCATGTGCATTCCTCCGACGTCCAGGAACCTATCAACCGCACTGCGGCGCTCGGGGCGCTTTATTTGCCGACGGTGCGCGCCGTTTTTCGCTCATGTACGGCCGAGGCCTACCTCGAGGGGAAAACTTGCGAGGTCCCCACGGCGCGCGCGTCATGGAACGATGAAGACGCGCAAGGGATCGCTCTGGTTGGCGGTGGCGGCTGCGATGCTGCTGCCGGCGAAAGCAAAGGCGCGCGCGCGCGCGGATGCGCCGCATCGGGACGATACGGTACAGAAGCAGTCGCGGCGGCGGGCGGAGCGCGGGCCGCAGACGCTGCGCCCTGTCGCGTCGCCGGACGGCCGGCACGTCGCCGAGGTGATCGGCGGCGCCGTCTACCTCGACGGGCGGCGCGTCCGCACGTCCGACGGAAACGTCTTCGTCCTGGCGCCGCCGATCTGGCGGCGCGACGGGCGCGCGGTCGCCTGGATCGAACGCAGCAACGGCCAGGCCCGGGTGGTCGTGATCGACGGCGTCGACAATCGGGTGGCGCCCCTGCCGCTCACGCTACCCGACCTCGCGACCGACGACCGCGTGTTCTGGGCGGGACAGCAGCGCATCCACATCGGCCCTGCGCTGCTGGCGCCGCGCGCCGTCGCGACCTGGGACGAGTAGCAACCCGTCGCGCGACCGCCGACGCGACGTGTACAATCGGCGCGTGGCGATCAAGGTCCTCTTCGTCGTCAAGGAGATCGAAGGGGCCGAACCGCTGGGCGCGCTCTACGTCGCGGGCTGCCTGATGCAGGCCGGCCACGAATGCCGCTTCGTCGGCACGCGCGGCAACGACGTCACCGACGAGGTCCGCCGCTTCCGGCCCGACGTCGTCGCGTTCGGCGCGACCACCGGGCTTCACCGCTACTACCTGGGACTGGCCGCGCGTATCAAGGAGGTCCTCCCCTCCTGCCTGACGCTGATGGGCGGACCGCACCCGACCTACTTCCCCGAGGTGATCAAGACGCGCGGCCTCGACATCATCTGCCGCGGCGAGGGCGAGGACGCGACGGTGGAGCTCGCCGACGCGCTCGCCGCCGGCAAGGATCACCGCTTCATCCCGGATCTGTGGGTGAAGGAATCGGGGCACATCTACCGCAACCCGGCCCGACCGCTGCGGCGCGATCTCGACGAGATCCCGTTCCCGCCGCGCGAGCTGCTCTACCAGTACGACGACAGCTTGCGGCTGCGGCCGCTGAAATCGTTCACCACCAACCGCGGCTGCCCCTTCCCGTGCAGCTACTGCTTCAACCCGTCGCTGGTCGATCACTACGGCGCCAGCTGGAAGAAGGTGCGCATCCGCAGCCCGGAAAACGTCGTGCGCGAGCTCGCGCACGTTCGGTCGCACGGGCCGCTGCACGTGATCGGCTTTCGCGAGAGCATCTTCGTCTACAGCACCAGCTGGCTGCGCGCGTTCGGCGAGCTCTACCGGCGCGAGATCGGCCTTCCTTATTACTGCCACGTGCGCGGCGACATGATGACCGACGAGATGGTGGAGCTGCTCGCCTGGTCGGGCTGCCACACCGTCAACCTCGGCATCGAGACCGCGAACGAACGCCTGGCCAACGAGGTGCTGCGCCGGCAGATCAAGATGGACAAGCTGATCGCCGGGATCAAACGCCTGAAGAAGGCGGGCATCGTCGTGTTCGCCGACAACATCGTCGGCATCCCGGGCGGCTCGCTGGTGGACGATCTCGCGACGCTGCAGCTGAACATCGACCTCGACGTCGACTACGCGGCGGCGACGTTGTGCACGCCCTATCCGGGTACGGGCATCGCGAAGTACGCCGTCGACAACGGCTACTTCAGCGGCGACTTCGACCTGATCGACGACAGCTACTACACGGAATCGGTGCTGGAGTTCTCGTCGCCGGACGAAAAGCGGCAGATCGAGAACCTGCACAAGCTGTTCGCGGTGACCGCCGCGATCCCGGCGCTGCTGCCGCTGACGAAGCAGCTGATCAAGTTGCCTCCGAACGACTGGTTCTACTCGGCGTTCCGGGCCTGGTACTACATCTGTCACATCACCGACGTGATGCCGCGGCGGCCGAACCTGGAACAGATGAAGGAAGGCCTGCTGTCCATCTTCGGGATCTACCGCGGCTTCGATCGCAACCGCTTCGACCTGCCGCCGAACGAAGAGCTTCCGTTCCACGATCCCGACGCGGGCGCGCCGGTGCGACTCGGCACGGCGCGCGCCAGGGAAGCTAAGGAGGCTGGTACGCATGCGCCGTGAGCCCGTGCACCCCGACCTGGAAGGGATCGAGCCGGCCGACGCCGAGGCGGCCGACAAGAAGGTCAAGCTGCGGCGCTGGAAGCGGCGGCTCAAGGCGGCGGCGTCGCTGGTGATCGCGTCGGCGGCGGGCACGTTCCTCGCGTGCACGAAGGGCGACAAGCACCGGCCGCCGCCCGCACCCAACCCGATGACCAACGAGGTGTCGAACCTTCCCGCGCCGCCCACAGGTCACGACGCCGGAGCCGATGGCGGGGCGCGCGACGCCGCAGCCGATCGCGGAACAGCACTGATCGTCGCGCCGAAGCACGACAAAGCGCCGAAGACCGGCGTCGACAAGCGCGAGCACCGAAAGGGGATGCCGGTTCCGGACAACCTGCTCGAATAGCGTGGGAGCGCGATCATCCATAGCAACTAGATGGGAACCCGCGTCGGCGCTGTCGCTCGCGCTCATGCTCGTGATCGCGCCGCGCGCGGCCTTCGCTTGGGGTGGCGCGGGGAAGCCGCCGGTCGCGCCTGGCACGCCTGCCGCCGCGCCTTCTGCGACCGCTGCGCCTGCGACGAGCGCGCCTGGCTCGACGGCGCCGCCGCCTGCGCCACCGGCGAGCAACGCGCCGGCCGCCGACGTCGAGGGCCCGATGCGTCCCGACGCGGCCGCGCTGTACAAGCGCGGCCTCGAGCGCTTCGCGGCGCGCGACTACGCCGCCGCCGTCGCCGATCTGGAGGCGGGCTACGCGATCGAGCCGCGGCGCGAGTTCCTGTTCGCGGAGGGACAGGCGAAGCGGCTCGCCGGCGACTGCAAGGGCGCGGTGGGGCTTTACCGGCGTTTCCTCGCGACCAACCCGCCCGCCGTGCAGGCGAACGCGACGCAGATCGCGCTGGGCCGCTGCGCGCAGCACATGGCCGAGCACCCGGAGGTCGTCATCGTCGAGCAGCCGCGCCAGCCACCGCCACCGCCGCCGCCTCCGCCACCCTGGTGGCACGACTCGTTCGGCCTCGGGTTCACGGGCGCGGGCGTGGCCGCCATCGGCGTCGGCATCGGCTTCGTCGCAGCGTCGTACGCGGCGCGCCACGACGCCGAGTTGATGACGACGTACGACCCGTACGATCAAAGGTGGTCGACGGCGGAGTCGCGCTGGCAGATCGGCGTCGGCACGCTGGCGCTCGGAACGGCGCTGACCGCCGTGGGCGTCACACGCTTCGTTTTCGTCCGGCGCCACGCGCGCGAAGGGGCGCCGCCCATCAACGTGTCGGTCGGACCGGGACGCGTCCAGCTCGGAGGCGCATTCTGAGCGCCGGCAGCATTCGCCGTATCGGCGGCGCGGCCCTGTTCGCGCTGCTGGCGACCGCCTGCATGAGCCCCGGCGACTTCCGCTGCACCGAGCACGCCCAGTGCGTGATCGGCAACGTCGCCGGATATTGCGAGGCGAACGGGCGTTGCAGCGTCAGCGACGAGAAGGGCTGTCCGACGTCCCTCCGCCGCTACGCACACCGCGCCGGCGCCGATTCCGACGCGTGCGTGCCGCCGTCGTGCGAGGGCAACCCAATCACGCTGGTGAGCGCCGGCGGCGGGCACGCCTGCCTCGCGCGCAAGGAAGACGGCAGCCTCTGGTGCTGGGGCCGCAACGATCACGGCCAGATCGGCGACGGCACGCGCACGCCCCGCGCGTTGCCGGTGCGCGTCCCCGGCATCAGTCACCCGCAAGCGCTCGCGGCCGGCGACGCGCACACCTGCGTCGCCGAGTCGGGCGGCCGCGTTCTGTGCTGGGGCGCGGATGACACCGGCCAGCTCGCCGACGGCGGCGGCCCCGATCGCGGGTTGCCGCGGGAGGTTCCCGGGATCTCGAACGTGAAGGCGCTGGCGGCGGGCAAGGACTTCACGTGCGCGCTGAGCGAGGACGGCGTGCGCTGCTGGGGCGACGACAGCGTCGGTCAGCTCGGCGACGGCGGCTCGCCCGAGCCCGCGCGCCTCCCGGCGATCGTCGCCGGGCTGAGCGCGAACGTGACCACTCTGTCGGCCACCTGGCAACACGTCTGCGTGATCGACGCGGCGAAGAAGCTGACCTGCTGGGGCGCAAACGCGAGCGGCCAGATCGGCGACGACACCACGATCGGTCCGCGGCTGCCGACGACGCCGAACGCGCCGCTGCCGGCCGTCGTCACCGCGGTCGCCGCCGGCCACGATCACACCTGCGCGCTCGCAGAGGGCGATCTCTACTGCTGGGGCGACAATTCGCAGGGCCAGGTCATGAAGGACAGCCCCAGCGTTCCGGTCAAGACACCTGTCTCCGTGACCGGTCTCGACCTGCTCGATCCGATCCAGGTGGCGGCGGGCGGTCAGTACACGTGCATCGTTCGCCGGGGCGCCGGCGACGCCACGAGCGGCGGCCCGGTCACCTGCTGGGGCACGAACACGCGCGACCAGCGCGGCGGCGACACGCCGATTCAAAACGCGACGCTCCTGGCGGCCGGCACCGCGTCGGCGTGCGCGCTCGCCGGCGACGGCGCGCTCTTCTGCTGGGGCGACAACCACTACGGTCAGCTCGCGATCGGCGGCGATGTCGTTCGCCCGACGGCAGCGCCCATTCCGGGCCTGACGCACGTCGGGGCGCTCGCGGCCGGGGGAGCGCACACCTGCGCGACCGCCGACGACGCCGGCGGCGCGCGCGCCCTGTTCTGCTGGGGCGCGAACGGCAGCAGCCAGCTGGGCGATCTCTCGTCGGCCGACGCGCCGGCGCCGACGCGCATCTCGTCGTTCGCGCCGATCGGCATCGCCGCCGACCGCGCGCACACCTGCGCCTTCGCTGCCGACCGCGAGCTTCGCTGCTGGGGATCCGGCGCGTCCGGGCAGCTCGGCGAGCCGGCCGGCATGGACATGGTTGTCACCGCGCCCGCGATCACCGACCTCGGCGGTCCGGAAGGCGGCGACGGCGTCTTCGCGGTCGCCGCCGGCGCCGCGCACACCTGCGTCGGTGCGACGATCTCCGCCTCGATCCTCTGCTTCGGCCTCAACAGCGACGGCCAGCTGGGGACGCAGATCTCGCCGGGCGGATCGGAGCCGGTGGCGTCGCTTCTCGCCATGCCGACGGCGCTGGCGGCGGGCGATGCGCATACCTGCGCGCTCGCCGACGGGACCGTCTGGTGCTGGGGACGCGGCGACGAGGGCCAGCTCGGCGACAACACTGTCAACGGGCATGTGACGCCGGCGACCGTCGCGCTCGGCAATGGCGCGACGACGGCGGATGCGGTTGTCGCGGGCGCGGCCCACACCTGCGCGCTCGCCGGCGGCAAGATCGTTTGCTGGGGCCGCAACGCCGAGGGCCAGGTCGGCACGCCCTTGCAGATGCCGATCCTGGCGCCGACGGTGGTGAACGGCGTCGCGCAGGCGGCGGCTGTCGCGGCGGGTGCGCACCACACCTGCGCGATCGGAAGCGACGCGACGGTCAGCTGCTGGGGCGCGAACGAGAGCGGCCAGCTCGGTAACGGGAAGATCGATTCCAGCAACCTGCCCGTGCCCGTCGTCGGGCTGACGAACGTCGACGCGATCGTCGCGGGTGGCTCGCATTCGTGCGCGCGCCGCGTGGACGGTTCGGTGTGGTGCTGGGGCGCGAACACGTCGGGACAGCTCGGCGACGGCGCGACGCTGGCATCGCAGCGCCCGCTGCTCGCGCGCGCCGCCTGCGATTGAAATGGGAACCCTCCCTCAGAGGGTTCCCATTCCCTCCCGCGATGATACGCGGCGAGC
>DATMZL010000204.1:0-3983 GCA_035607075.1 Polyangia bacterium | reverse complement strand
CGACGGATCGAATTCGATCTGGCGGGTCAGCTACGCGGCGGCAGCCAAGCGGTGAGCGCCGCCGTCAGCGCCGCGTCGGTAGCGCGCCGCGCGCCAGCGCGTCGACCTCGACGGCGGTGAGGCCCCGGTTGTAGAGGACGATCTCGTCCATCCGGCCGTAATAGATGTCGACGTCATAGGCCATGATGTTGTCGTACGTGCCGCCGATGTCGGGGCCGTAGCCGCCGGGCCCACCGTCGGCGCCACCTCCGACGAGGGAGATCGCGCCGAACGTCGCCGTCGCGACCTGCGCGCCGTTCACGTAGAGGCGCGCGGTCGTGCCGTCGTAAGTCGCGGCGACGTGGACCCATTTCGTGCCGTCGCCGGGGATGCTCGGGGCTGCGACGACGCGCGTGCCGGCCGTGAAGGTGAGGGCGCCCGTGTTGTTCTGGGTGAGCTTCCAGTACCCGACATTGATGACGCGCGACATGATCGTGTGCGCGGCGCCGGCGGCCTGCGGGACGATCCAGGCCGCGATGCTGACCGAACTGTTGATCGTGTTGACCGACGCTGAACCCGGCGTGCCGACCGCGAGGTAGCTCGCGCTGGTCAGATCGAGCGCGCCGCCGACTTCACCCGCGGCCGTCCAGCTGCCCGCGGGCGCCGCGGCGCTGTTGTGGTTGCCGGAGTAATCGGGGTACGAGGTGCCCGACTGGTCGAAAGGCCAGTAGCCGATCAGGCCATCGTTCAAGGTGGTCACCACGACGCCGCCGTCGCCGCCACCGCTTCCGCCGGTGCTCCCGCCGGCGGCGCCGCCACTACCGCCGTTGCCGCCGCCGCTGGTGCCGGCGGTCGCGCTTCCGCCGGTCCCGCTCGTTCCGCCAATCCCGCTCGTCCCGCCTTGACCACCCGTCGTTCCCGCGCCGCCGTTCCCGCTGGAGCCGCCACCGCCGCCGGCGGTCCCTCCGGCGCCTCCCACGCCGCCGGTGCCGGGGCCGCCGTCGCGCGCGTCGGGCGGCGCGCCTGCGTCTGACCCCGGGTGATAAGGACCGAGCGTGCTCGGATCGATCACGCCGCCGCCGCACATGCCGCCCTCCTCGCAGGTCGCGTCCGCTTGCGCGCACACGACGCCGGCGCACCCTGCGTGCAACGGCATCGGCAACAGAAGGACCCGTCCGGCGATGAAGGACACCGTCGCGGTGCGCGTGACGACTGTATTGGCGCCATGCTGGCCAAACGCCCGGACGCGGAACGAGCCGTCGGTGTTTCCGCCCCGCTGCACGCCCACGCGCAGCGGCAGCGTGTACAGCTCGCTCCGCCCGGCCGCGAGCGGGAACGCCTGCTCCCAGAAGGGCCGGCCGTTCGCGTCCCACACGACGACGAGCACCTGGTCGAGCTCGCCGGGCACGACCAGGTCTGTCGTGATCTCGAGGACGATACCGGTCTGCGACGGCGAGTCGCTGCATCCGACGATCGCGGCGCCGGCGGCCAGCACGGCGGACATCACAGTCGGCGCGCGGCGCTTTTTCATGGCGTGGTGACCGTGCGCGCGCAGTCGGGACAGAACGGCGCGCTGTCCGAACGCGTGGAGAGAATGATGAACGTCGTCGCCGTTCCCGCGACGACAGCGCCGGCGACCAGCCAGAACCACCCGCGCTTGTAGAACGGTGCCTCTACGTTCGTCGCCGGCGCGCTCGACGCGGGACCGACAAGCGACGCGTCCACGCGGGCTCCCTTGTCGGGCGCGGGCGGCGGCTGATCGATCACCAGCGGTGCGACCGGCGCCGTCGGTTCGCCGGCGGGCGGTGGGGCCGGCTGGGCTGGCGCGCGCTCGAGCTCGGCGATGCGACGTTCGACCTCGGCCTTGTTCGCGGCGTGCGGCGCGCGGCGCAGGTAGTTCCGGTAGAACGTGATCGCGTCTTGCGTGTGGCCAAGCTTGCGGTGGCACTGCGCGATGTTGAACAGGAACGCGGGGTCGTCGACGGCGCGGTACGCGTCCTTGAACTCGCGCAGCGCGGCCTCGTACTCCGCGAGGTCGTAGAGCTTCGACCCGGCGACTTGATGTTGTCGCGCTTCGGCGAGCTGGCTTTCGGTCGGCGCAGGCGTGGCGGACGCTGGTGGCGCCGCGATCGCGACCGGCGGTCCGACGAGACCCGCCGCCACGACGACACACCACGCTGCGCCCGCGAACCGCATCACGGGCCGCAAGGGTTGCGTCTGGCCAGCGCCTTGTCAATACTGCGCGCGTCGCCGGCAATTTTTTGCACGGGAGGGCTTCGATGCGAGCAGCGCTGACTGTGACATTGGTGGTCGTGATCGGAATGGGATTGTCGATCGGCTGTCAGAAAGAACCGGCGCCGACGCCGCCGCCGGCCGCAGCGCCAACACCACCGCCGCCGCCGGCCCCGGTCGCCGCCGCGACGCCGGACGGGGCGGCCGAAGCGCCCAAGAAGCCGAAGATGGTCGCGCCCACTGACGGGCTGTCGCTCGCCGACCGGATCGCGAAGCGTCAGGCCGAGGAGAAGAAGCTGGCCGACGAGCTGGCCGGCCAGGAGAAGACGCGTCTGCTGAAGTACGACAAGACCAAGCTGCCGTTGCACCAGCAGGTCTTCGCCGCCATCAAGAAGGCGCGCGACGCGTACGGCAAGGCGAAGACGAAGGAGGACGTCGAGAAGATCCGCACCGCGCAGCAGAAGACGATCGACGCCACGGGCAAGAAGATGACGACGATCGATCCGAAGGGCGGGAACTCGAACGTGGTCACGGACTACGACGTGATGCTGGACGCGCTGTCGAACGCCTACCCGGAGGCGCTGGCGGCGTCATTCGGCGGCGAGAAGAAGCCGCTGGAAGACGTGAACGCCGAGCTCGACAAGCGCAGCAAGAAGGTCGAGGCCTGGCTGGTCGACGTCAAGGCGTTCAAAGGAAAGTAGCAGCCGTCATGGCGACGATCGACGACCTGCAGAAGGAACACGAGGCGCGGCTGGCGACGCTGCTGGCCGAGCTGGCCGGCCGCGGCGCCGACTCGAACCTGGCGCTGGTGCGCGCCCTGATTCACAAGGGCGTTCACCTGGCCGCCGACCACAAGGCGATCGAGTTCTGCGCGCTGGCGACCTTTCTCGGGGAGATGATCGGTCACGCCCATCAGCTGCTCCACGGCGGCGACAAGACCGCGCCGGCGCACCGCGACGTCGCACACAACTAGTCGCCTCGGGCGGCGGACCCCTCACCCTAACCCTCTCCCCGCTTCGCGGGGCGAGGGGACCGGATCCGGCCGCACCGGCGCGAACAGGGCGAGGGGTTTAGTCTTGCCGTGCACGTTCATGGGCGGGAACGCCTGCCAGGTGTAGCGCGCGCCGGCGCGCTCGCGCGTCGCCGCCGACACCAGCACGGGCGTGCCTGCTGTCTTGGTGAGCCCTTCGATGCGCGACGCCACGTTCACGGTGTCGCCGATCGCGGTGTAATCGAGGCGGCGCGCGGGCGAGCCGATGTCGCCGACCACGGCGACGCCTGTGTGGAGGCCGATGCCGATGCGCAGCGCCGCTTCGCCGCGCTCGGCGCGCTCGGCGTTCAGGCGCGCCAGCTCGTCGAGCATCGCGAGCGCGCAATCGATCGCGTGCGCGGCGTGGTCGGCGTCGGCCAGCGGCGCGCCGAAGTAGGCCATGATCCCGTCGCCGATGAACTTGTCCAGCGTGCCGCCGTGGTGAAAGATTTTTTCGACCATGTGGCCGTAGTACTCGTTCAGGAGGCGGACGACCTCGACGGGGGGCAGCGCGCCCGAGATGGTCGTGAAGTCACGGATGTCGGAGAACAGCACGGTCAGCTCCTGCGCGTCGGGCGCGCCGCTGGCGGCCGCCTGGGTCTGCAGCCGCTCTGCGACCGCGGGCGAGAAGTAGCGGCCCAGGCGTTCCCGTTTTCGCTGCTCGATCGCGACGCCTCCGACCAGCGAGCGCACGCGGCCGATGAGGTGAGCGGTCGCCGCCGCGGCGCATCCGATCACGACC
>DATMZL010000209.1:0-6713 GCA_035607075.1 Polyangia bacterium | reverse complement strand
TGACGGATCGCACGGTCCCTGCAGCCCGTTCGGCTTCGCGGGCGGCACGCCGCTGCAGACGAGCGGCGCGGCCGGTACCGGCGGCGGCACGCGCGGCTGCGGCGCCGATCCTTCGGTTCCGACGGATGTGGGCCAGCCCATCGCGGTCGCGTTCGACGGCTCCGGCCAGGTCGTCGTGCAGTCGCGCGAGCCGGCGATGCTCGCGCTGCCCGGCAGCATCAAGATCATGCTGTCGACCACGAGCCGAAACGACACCGGCCACCTCATCTTCCACTCGAACGCGGGTGGCTTCCTGGCCTGCGCCTCGTGCCACGCCGAGGGCAACGACGACGGGCGCACCTGGAACTTCACGTGCCAGGGCGCGCGCCGGACGCAGTCGCTGCAGGCCGGTGGTCTCAAGGGTTCCGAGCCGTTCCACTGGGACGGCATGGAGACCGACATGACCCGCCTGATGGTGGACGTGTTCCAGGGCCGCATGTCCGGCCCGCAGCTCGCGGTCGAGCAGATCAACGGCCTGATGACGTGGATCGACGCGCAGCCGCGCTTGGTTCACACGATGCCGAGCAACGCGACGGCGATCGAGCGTGGCCGCGCGCTGTTCAACGACACGACGCGAGCCGCGTGCGTCTCGTGCCACTCGAAGTCGACGTTCAGCAACAACACGACCATCGACGTCGGCACAAACGGCGCGTTCCAGGTTCCATCGCTAATCGGCATCGGCAACCGCGGTCCGTTCATGCACAACGGCTGCGCGAAGACGCTGGCTGACCGCTTCAACGACACCGCGTGCGGCGGCGCCCGCCACGGCAACGTCAGCGGCCTGAACGCCGGCGAGATCTCCGACCTGGTCACCTACCTGCAGTCGATCTAACGGCGCCGATGGCGCCGCTGCTGATCCGATGCCGCTGATCCAGGTGTTCACGTCCGCCGGCACGCCGGCGGACGGCGGCAAGACGTTGCTCGGCGAGCTGTCGAAGCTGGCGGCCGCGCGCTTCGGAAAACCGGAGCGCTGGGTGATGACCTGCCTCGTCCCGGGGCTGCCCATGACGTTCGGGGGCGATCGCGCGCCGGCCGCGTTCGTGGCGGTGAAGAACGTCGGCAAGATGAGCGCCGACGACACGACGGTGCTGTCGCAGGAGATCTGCGCCCGGGTATCGCGGGCGCTGGACGTCCCGTTCGACCGCATCTACATCGACTTCGCCGACGCCGTCGGGGCGATGTGGGGCTGGAACGGCGAAACGTTCGGCTGACCCGATAAAGCGCGCCGCTAAGCCGTCCTTGGACCGTTTCGGCGGGGCCGGGGGTCGTACTCGGCAGGATGCGCGCCATCCCGCCATCTAAGTCGGGAACCCTGAGAGGGTGCCCGAACCCTCCCGCGATGGTACGCGGCGAGCGGAGCTCGCCGGCTCCTCACGCGTATCGCGCGCCGCGTCGCCCGCGCCATCGGACGCTGCTGGCGCTCGGCGTGTTCGCCTCGGCCTGGGGCCTGATTGGCTGTAACGGCAAGGTCGGCGGCCACCACAATGAGGGCGCGGGCGGTACGGGCGGCACCGCCACCACCATCACCGGCACCGGCGGCGCCGGCGCGAGCACGCCGGTCCCCACGACGCCGGCCGCGTTCGGGATGTGCCCTTCGAACGGCGGCGAGCCCGGGCCGACACCGCTCATGAAGCTCTCGACCTTCCAGTACCGGAACACGGTCCGCGATTTACTGAACGCCAGCGGCCTCTCGGCCGTGGCCACCGAGGTCGCGCCGATGCTCGCGGCGATCCCGGACGACAGCACGGTCGCGTTCCGCGGCCTGGATTCGCGCATCTCGACCGATCACATCCAGGGGTACTTCAACGTCGCGACCGCGGTCGCTGATGGCGCGACGAAGACCAGCCAGCGCCTCACGTCGCTCGCCGGCAGCTGCGCCGGGACGTCGCCGCTCGCGGCCAGCTGCCTGGATGCGTTCCTCGCGTCGTTCGGCAAGCGCGCGTTTCGCCGCCCGCTCGCCGCCGACGAGATCGCGGAGATGAAGGACGTGGCGACGGGGACATCCCCCGCCCCTGCCAACGCGACCGAGGCGATCCGCAACGTGGTCGTGATGCTGCTGATGTCACCGCGCTTCGCAAACCACCTGGAGCTGGCGGGCACGCCGATCTCCGGACGCGACGACTACCTCGCGCTCGACCCCTACGAGATCGCGTCGCGCCTGTCGTACACGTTCTGGCAGACGCTGCCCGACGACGCGCTGCTGGCCGCGGCGGGCGACGGATCACTGGCAACCGACGCCGGCTTCAACACACAGCTGGATCGCGTGTTCGCCGATCCGCGCACGCGCGACACGATCTGGCAGTTCTGGAACGAGTGGATGCGGTTCGAATCCTTCACCGGTTTCTCGTCGGACCGGCCCGGGTTCATGGCGCTGGCCGCCGGCGAGAACGTCGGCGTCGCCGGCCACGACCACTGGGGCGACATGGTGAAGGAGGTCCGCGATCTGACCGACCTCTACACCTGGACGCAGTCCGGGACGTTCGCCGATCTGATGACGTCGGACCTGTCCGTCACGAAATCGGCCGACCTCGCCCACCTCTACGGCGTGGCAGCCTGGAGCGGCAGCGGCGACTACCCGCGGTTCACCGACGGAAGCCGGCGCGGCATCCTGCAGCGGGCGGCGCTGCTCGCCGACAACCTCGAGACGACCAATCCGTTCCACCGAGGCGCGCTCATCCGCCGGTCGATCTTGTGCGACAACCTGCCCCGCCCCGACGCCAACAGCCTGCCGCCGGGATCGCTGGACCCGCCGCCTGTCAGCACCGCGCTGACGACGCGCCAGCGCTTCGCCGCCAAGGTCGAGGGCAACGGCCTGTGCGAGACCTGCCACGCGTCGTTCAGCAACCTCGGCTACGTGATGGAGGCGTACGACGCGCTCGGCCGCTTCCGCACGATGGAGAAGGTGTTCGACGAGCAGACGGGCGCGCTGCTGGCGACGCTGCCGATCGACACCACCGCGGTGCCGCAGGTGATCCTCGGCGACATGCGCGCCGTCAACGGACCCGCGGAGCTGAACCAGAGGTTGATCGAGAGCGGCAAGGTCGAGGCCTGCCTGTCGGCGAACTACTTCCGGTACGCGCTGCGCCGCGATCCGACGCGCGACAGCGCCGACGCCTGCGCCTATGAGGCGATGCGCGGCGGCCTCACGTCGGGCGGCGCGCTGGCCGCCGCGTTCCGCGGCATCGGCGCCAGCACCAGCTTCCGTCAGCACAAGGTGGGCGCGCCATGATCGCGTGCAGCGGAGCGCGGCTTTGCCGCGCGCAGCTCTTCGCGGGGGGCGCGGGACCCCTTGGGGGTACCGCATCATGAAGAAACTGCAGCGACGGTTGTTCCTGAAGGGGGCCGGCGGCGCCGTGCTCGCGATGCCGTTCCTAGAGTCGCTGGCGCCGCGCACCGCCGCCGGGCAGACGGTGACGCCACCCAAGCGGTTCATCGTGCTGAAGTCGTTCAGTACGCAGCTCGTGCAGGAGTGGTACCCGCGCTTCACCGGCAACGGCTATCAGTTGAAGGACACCAAGTACGCGGGTTCGAGCAAGTCCGACGGCACGACGCTGCTGACGCAGAAGCTGGTCAGCGGCAAGAACTACACCTGGGCGCCGTTGACCGACTTTCAAACGTCGACCGGGATCTCCGGCATCCTAGGACCGGCGCTGAACCCGTTCCTGCCCAAGCTGACGCTGATCCGCGGCCTCGATTTCCTGCCCGCCGTGAACCACAACTACGGCGGCCTGCTGGGCAACTTCTCGTCGTGCACGGCCGCGACTCCGTGCGACGCCGACAGCCTGACCGACGTGCCGACGATCGATCAGGTGATGGCGTATTCGACGAAGGTCTATCCGACGACGCCGGGGCTGCGCTACCTGCACGTCTCGCAAGGGGTCACGAATTCGATGTCGTATTCGGACCTCGGCATGAAGGGCGGCTCGATCCAGCAGCTGTCGGCGCGCACCAACCCGCTGGACGCGTTCAACGACGTGTTCGCCGGCTTCACGGGCGGCGGCGGCGTGAACCCGCCGCCCATGCGCGACAAGCTGCTCGTCGATCGCGTGTACGGCGACTACATGCGCCTCAAGTCGTCGAGCCGCCTGTCGGGCGCCGACAAGCAGATGGTCGATCGCTACGTGACGCTGGTGTCGGAGCTACAGGCGAAGCTGACACCGACGGGAATGCCGATGATGTCGTGCACGCCGCCGATGGCGCCGGCGTCGATGGCGAACAACACCAACCTCAACACCACCGACATCACGACGAAGTGGGGACTGTTCCTGGACATCGTGACGGCGGCGCTGATGTGCGATCGCACGCGCGTCATCACGATTGGCGTGCACAAGGCGCTGGGGCCCAGCCCCGATTCGGCCAGCACCGCGCAGCTCGGCTACTACCACTCCGAGGACGCGAGCGGCGGGACGTGGCACGGCCTGGCGCACGACTTCTCGAATTCGAACTCGCGCCGGCTGCTGAAGGGCATCAACGCCTGGATCGCCAGCGAGGTGTTCGCGAAGTTGCTGGCGAAGCTGGACGTGCCCGAGATGGGCGGCACGACATATCTAGACAACTCCCTTGTCTACTGGGGCAACGAGCTGGGGTTCAACCACATCGCGTACAGCGTGCCTTGCCTTCTGGCGGGCGGCGCGGGCGGCTTCATCAAGCCGGGGCGCTACATCGACTACATCGATTGGGACGGGCGCGCCTACTTCGCGCAAGAGAACGGGAACGTCATCAAGGGGATCCCGCACAACCAGTTCCTCGTGACCGCGCTGCAGGCGATGGGCCTGGCGCCCGCCGACTACGAGACGGGCGGCAAGCCCGGCTACGGATCGACAAGCGTCAACGGCCGCTCGTCCGACACCTGGGCCGTCGACTACGATCTGTCCACGGTCGGGCAGATCCTGCCGGGCATCAAAGGCTAAACGTTTAGTCGGGCACCAATACGGCGGCGCCGCGCACCTCGCCGCGCGATAGGCGCGCCAGCGCGACGTTCGCGTCGGCGAGCGGATGCGTCTCGAACGACGTGCGGACCGGGATCTGCGCGGCCAGCGCGAGAAACTCGGCGGCGTCGGCGCGCGTGAAGTTGGCGACGCTGGCCAGGCGGCGTTCCCACCAAAGGTCGTCGTATGGCATCTCGGGCAGGCGATCGAGGTGGATGGCGTTGATGGCGACTGTCGCGCCGCGATCGCAAGCGCGCAAAGCCGCGCGCACGACGTCGCCCGACGGAGCGAACGTGATCGCGGCGTCGAGCGCTTCGGGCGGCGCTTCGTCATACCCACCGGTCCACTCGGCGCCGAGGGAACGCGCCCGTTCCTGCTCGGCGGGCGATCGCGTCGCGACGAAGATCCGGCAGCCCCAGTGCCGCGCGACCTGCAACGCGATCAGCGCCGATGCGCCGAAGCCGTAGAGCCCCAGCCGGCCGCCCGGCTGGATGCCGCTGCGCTTGAGCGATCGGAAGCCGATCACACCGCCGCACAGCAGCGGCGCCGCGGCGAGATCGTCGAAGCCGTCGGGCAAGTGCAGCGCGAAGTCCGCGCGCGCGATCGCGTGCGTCGCGTAGCCGCCGTCGACGTCCCAGCCGGTGAACGTGGCGTGGACGCACAGGTTCTCGCGTCCCGAGCGGCACTTGTCGCAGGTGCCGTCGCTGCCCGCCAGCCAGGCCACGCCCGCCCGATCGCCGACGTGCCAGTCGCTGACGCCGGGTCCGACGGCCTCGACGCGCCCGACGATCTGGTGACCGGGGACGACCGGCCGCTTGCGCATCGCCAGATCGCCCTCGCAGAGCTGCAGATCCGTCCGGCAAACGCCGCAGGCGGCGACGCGCAGGCGGAGCTCGCCCGGACCGGGCGCCTCGACGTCACGCTCGACGGCGCGGAGGGGACCGGACGCCGCGGGCGCGGCGTGCTCGAGCAGCATTGCGCGAGTTGATCCCCCCATCGGCCCCTCATCCTAACCTTCTCCCCGCAAGCGGGGAGAAGGGACAAGAACGGATTTCTCATCCGGTCCCTCGCCTCGGCGGAGCGGAGGAAAGGGTTAGGAGAGGAGGTCCGGGTCAGACCGGGGCGTAGACCGTGTAGCCGCGGGGGGGCGCCCAGAACTGGCCGCGACCGTCCTCGGCGGTGCCGGTCGGCTCGGGGACGCCGTCGTCGCGGCCGCTCCACGCGATGGGACGGAACCCGGTGTTCGGGCGCGTCGTATCGACGAACGTTCCGTTCCAGCGATCGCCGCGGTTGTTGAGGACGAACACCAGCCCCGTCGCCGCGCGCCAGCCCGTTCGTTCCATCACGTAGAGGTCGTCGTCGACGTAGCGCACGATCGCGTCCCCACCCGCGCTCCGCTCGTGCGCCGCGACAAGCGCCGCGATGCCGCGCGCGCCTTGCGGCTGTCCCAGCGCGTCCTCGAAGTAGTCCTTCCAGAACACGCACGGATACCCGGGATGCGTCAGGATGAACGCGTACGCCATCAGCTTGTCGTTGACGATCGGCGGCGAGTCGCCGCCGCGGAAGTCGTGGTTGTCGACGAACGTGACCGCGCGATCCGGCCGCTCCGCCGTCACCGTGCCTCCCTCGGCCAGTCGCCGCAGCGAATAACCGTAGCTGTCGCACAGATCCTTCAGGCGATAGCGCAGCGGGAAGTCGAACGCCGACATCGGGTTGTCGGTGTAGCGGTTGATCTCGTCCAGCCAC
>DATMZL010000620.1:0-3475 GCA_035607075.1 Polyangia bacterium | reverse complement strand
CGACATCAGCGACAGCACGCTGCCTGGTTTCACGCCGGGGATCTTCTCCAGCGCGTCGGTCACCCGCTTGACCTTGGCCAGCGTGGCGGGCGTGTAGATCGTTCGCGATGTGGAATAGAAGCCGACGACGGTCATGTACTTGCCGCCGAACAGCTTCTCGATCCGCTTACCGACCACGACGTACTCGTGCCCGGGCGGGAGCTGCTGGTCGATGTCCAGCTGCATCTTCAGCCGCTTGATGAAGAACCCGAGCACCAGCGTGACCATCACGACCGCGACGATCACGGCCTTGGGGCGGCCGACGACCGCGGTGACGTACCGGCGCAACATCTTCTTGCCTCCTAGTGCGACTCGAACAACGACTTGAGCAGCGGCTCGCGGAACTCGCTGCCCGTCGCGAAGTAACTGCCCATCACGACCCGCCGTCCCGGATGGCCCGGGTCGACGCGATCGACGAGGACCTGCCCACCCTTCGACACGACCACGCTGCGCACCGAATCGGGCATCACCGCGTAGATCAGCTTGTCGTCCTTCTCGTAGCCGCGATCCTTGAGCGCGCCGAACCAGTCCGCCAGCGAATTGCCGACGCGCTGCTCGACGTCACGCGTGATGAGGCCCGCCTTGCGCGCCTGCTCGAGGTTGTCCTTCACGACGCCGATCCAGCGGCCGAGCGGGATGTCGCGCTGGAACTGCATGACGACCACGGCGTGCTTCGCGTCGATCGCCGCCAGTGCCAGCTGGTGACCGAGATCGGGCGCGTACGTCTTCCCGGTCGCGATTTGCGCGAACCGCGCCTGCGTCCCCTTGTCGACGCGGACGTCGATGGTGGCGACCTTGATGTTCAGCACCGTCTTCTGCAGCATCATGTGCATCGCCGAGAAGGGGCCCTGGCCCAGATCCCCGCCCTCCAGCTGAGGCAGCGGGCCGGCCGCCAGCGTGGCGCCCGCGATCAGCAACCCGAGCGCCCCCGCGCTCACGGCGAATCCCTTCGATCTGCTGGAGCGATGCATCGGCTCTCCTTGGACGGTCACAAACCGGATCTGTAGACGAGCGCCACGGCGATGTAATGCGAGGTCGCGTTGTACGTACCTGCGTTAATGGCCGGCGAAGGCTGACCCAGGAACTCGGGATGACATTTGGTGTCGTCGGTGTACGGAGGCGCGCACGCGCTCGCCGGGACCTGCTGGTAGACGCGCGCGCTGGCCTCATCCACGTTGACCGTCATTTGGTGGCGCAGCTGGTAGGCGAGCGCCACCTCCCAGTGCCCGAAAACGACCGAGCCGCCCAGGCTGCCGCCCATCATCGGTCCCCCCGGGAAATCGACGTTGGCGTAGGCGGGGTCGGCCACGCCCGTCTCGTAGAACGCGCCGCCGCGCAGGGCCAGCTTGTTCGGAATCACCGAAACGTCACCGCCGAGCTTCAGCGCCAGCGTGTCGCGCCAGTGTTTCTGGATCGCGATGGTGCCCAGCTCGGGGGACGCGCCCTGGAAGTTCGCGACCAGGCCGTGCGTCTCCAGCGCGAACTCGTTGACGCGCGACCAGGTCTCGTACTCCGCGTCCAGCTCGACGTCGAAGATCTCGCGTCCCCCTCTCAGGTGGCGGTAGCGCGCACCCGCGCGCGCGGACAGCGGCAGCGGCAGGTTCACGTTCACGTCGTTCGCTGGGATACCGTCGCGCTCGAGCTCGACCCTGCCCATCGACTGGTCCTGCGGCGTGACGGTCAGCGTGCTCTTCGTCTTGACGTTCGCCGGGATCACCTGCCCCGCGACGCCGAACTGCAGAAACGGCACGGGGCGGAACCAGGCGCCGAGGATCGCGTTGAACGTGAACCAGTCCGACCCCTTCGTCTCCGCGACCATGTCCAGGTTGCTGTAGACGGGGTTCACCGTCATCGCGAACGGCGTGCCGTCGATCATCAGCGAGTAGTTCAGCCGCGGCACCGCGATCCAGTCCAGCGTCACACCGACGCCGAACAGATCGTGAAACTTCCAGGCGGCGCTGGCGGTGTAGTTCACGAAGATCGCCTCGCGCGAGAGCATCATGTAGCGCTGGCCGGCGGGATGCTCCGCGGACGCCGGCTCGGGAAACGGAGGCTTCGGGAAATCGATGGCGCTCGCGCCGGGCGAAGCGTAGGCGGCCAGCGCGAAGCCCCAGTTGGGCAGGCCCAGGTTCGACGCCACCGCGATCATCGGTTCCAGCAGCTGCCAGTTCCTGCTGTTCGAAACCTGGCTGAACGTCACGGGCGGCGGCGAGCCGTTCACGAGGTGACCCCAGTCGTCCGTCGGCGCGCGCGTATATGAGTAGCCGTTGTAGGACACGCGATTGCCGACCATCACAACCGTGCCGCCGATCTGCGCGAGGCCCGCCGGGTTGTACGCGATCGCGGTCGGATCATCGGCGCGCGCCACGAACGCGCCCGAGCGGCCCGCTGCGCGCGCGCCCAGCGCGCCGCCATAGTAGCCACCGTCGGCGAACGCGGGCGCCGCGACCGCGGCCGCGCCGGCCAGCGTCGTCAGGACAACGGAGATCCTCACGTGGTCGGAGGTTACGCGGGATCGAGGATGGTGAGCAACACCGGCGCCGGAACCTGGCACTGGCTGCACAGCACCGCCATCGCCCAGACGCCGTCGGTCATCGTGAAGCCGGCAAACGCCTCGCCCGTGCCGCGCGCCTTCGCGTCGGCGAGCTGGACGTCGCGCGCGCCCTTCGGGACCGCGACCTCGTAGAGCTTGGTCGCGATCTGCTCGATGTCCTTGAAGTTGTCCTTGAGGTTGTCGGCGGTCATCCCCTGGTAGAAGCCGAGCAGGACCTTGTCGATCTTGGGGAAGTTCACCGCGTTCTGGAAGCTGTCATGGGTGATCTGGCTCCAGTCGACGTGCCACTTGGTCGAATCCATCGCCGGGATCGACATGTGCGCCCCCAGCGTCGCGTGGAAGTCGAGGATCCCGCCCGCGCACGCGTCGGGCGCCTCGACCATCATCGTGGTGTCGCCATCCGTCGGTTCGATGAAGGTCATCGCGCGCGAGCCGACGCCCGGGATGGTGCCGCTGGCGAACAGCAGCATGTACGTGACGGTCTTGCCGGCGGCGGGCACGGCGTAATCAGCGACCGGGTCGAGCACCGACGCGCCCAGCACGTACTGCGACAGGTTCGCGCACTTCGTGGCGCTGTCGACGTGATGCTCGCGGTAGACGTTCACGAGGTTCTCGTCGAGCTGGCCGACCGCCAGCTTGTCCTGCACCTGCGTCTTCGACAGGTTCTTGATCTGCAGGAAGGCGACGTTATCGATGCCGTTCGACGGCGCGACAATGTCGTGACACAGGAGATCTTTCATCAGGTTGTCCCAGCAAACCATCAGGTCCGCGCCGGGCGCCGTCTTGATGATGGGAGGCATGAGCGTCGTCATCGACGTGTAGTTGTTGTCGTTGTGAAGAACGATGTTTCCCTTGGGCCACTCCGAGGTCGTGGGGCTCGAG
>DATMZL010000973.1:0-3102 GCA_035607075.1 Polyangia bacterium | reverse complement strand
CCCCAGTGGCAGCTCAGCAGTGGGGCCGCGCGCTGCAACGAATGCCACTATGGCCCAGGCGGCGGCGGTCTCATCACCACGTACGGGCGCGACGCCATCGGCACCGAGCTGTCCACGTTCGAGGGAAACGGCGCGTTGTTGCACGGCGTGGTGTCTCCGCCCGCGTGGTTGGCTGCGGGCGGCGATCTGCGCGGCGCGTTCGTCGCGAACGGCGTCCAGGATCCGAACGGCGACACCGTAGCGGCGTTTCCGATGCAGGCCGACGTCGGCGCACGCGTCGCGGCCCCGCACGGACTCTCTCTCCTCGCGACCTTCGGTTATCGCGGTCAAACGCGCGATCAGGAGGGCGACACGACCGGGCAGCCGTTCCAGCCCACGACCGCATCGCGGTTCATCTCGCGCGAGCATTACGTGATGTGGCAGCCGGAGGCGATCGGGAAGTACCTGCGCGTCGGAAGGTTCTACGCGCCGTACGGCCTTCGCTTCTCGGAACACAACCTCTACATCAGGCGGGACCTCGGCTTCGATCAGATGCGCGAGACCTACAACCTGTCAGGCGGCTACACGTCTCCGGCCTGGGAGCTGCACCTGACGGCGTTTGCGCCGGACTTCATCCGCCACCTCGGCAGCGACGAGAAAGGCTTCGCGGCGTACTACGAGCGCCGGCTGATGGGCGAGACGATCGCGGTCGCGGGTCAGGCTCGCCTGGCGGACGCGCCGGGTGTGACGCGCATGATCTGGGGCGGCGTCGGCAAGGTCTACATCGACCTCCTGCGGACGTTGCTGCTCGCCGAGGTGGACGCGGTCAACATGTGGTTCGACGATGCCGCGGTCGGCACGCGCATGCAGATCGTCGGCGTCGGCGGCTTCGCCGTGTTGCCCAAGCGCGGCGTCATCGTGACGCTGCTGGGTGAGCGCAACCAGGTCGACGTCAACGTGCGCGGCGCGGCCTGGACGGCGGCGACGGGCCTCATCAACTGGTTCCCGTACCCTCACTTCGAGTTGCAGGTGATGGGTCGGCTGCAATATCCGTCGGGGGGAGAAGCCGCGAAGACCCTGTTCGCGCAGGCGCACTACTTTTTCTAGCTGGCCGCTACGGCTTGTACTTGTCGAAACCCTCGGGCGGTACAGGCGGGCGCGAGCTGAAGACGAGGCCCGTGTCGGCGCTCCTTGACCGCGGCGTCGTTCGAACCCGGAAGGCGTCCGGCGAAGGCGGAGGCCGAACGTCTGCCTTCAGCGGGACGTCAGGGCCGCGCGCCGGTGCGATTTCCGGCGGGGCCACCGCCTCGTCCGAAGGAGCCGCGAGATTCGCTTCGTTCGACGCTCGCTGCGAGAGAACCCGTGCGCGCGGTTTCACGCGCGCCAGGAGCTCGTCGTCGCGAAGCCGCTCGACGCTCGCCGTGCGCGTCGAGGGCCGCCCGCTCCAGAGCAGCGCGAGCGGCAAGGCGATGACGGCGAGCAGCAGTACGCCCGCGACCTTGTCCCAGGCGATCGTGCGTCGCCCGTTCACTTCTTGATCTCGCACTCCGCGCCGCAGAGGCCACCCGCGATCGACGCGACATTCGATGCGCGGCCGAGCGCGTACTTCACGTCGCCATACCGGTTCAGGATCGTGTCCGCGTCGGGATTGTCGGTGGTCAGCGTTTCGATGTTGCGGCCCGCCGCCGCGGTGATCACGGCGATGCAGGGGCCGTTCGCGACGCCCGGATCCCAGCAGTTCGCCTGGTGCGTGCCGCAGTAGCAGGTGCTCGTATCGCCGCCAACGTTGCAGAACTTCCCCTGGACCATGCCGTTGCGCATGCACTTCGCGACCGCCTCGCAGAGCTGGCGGCCGGTCGTGTCGGCGACACCGCAACAGCCGTCCTTGCCCGGCGCGATTGCATTCTTCCGGACGCACGCCATGCACTGCGACGCGATATCCGCGCGCACATCGGTTTCGATGCAGCCGTCGTCCGCCGCGGTCGCGGCGGGTGGCGCGCCGCCGGCGGGCCTGCGCTGGCACGCGCCGAACAGAAGACCAACCGCGAGTAGCGCCACGAAGATCCGTGCGTTTCGCATTCTCACATCCCTATCGAGCATTCGTTCGCACAGAAGCCGCCGGCGATCAGGTGAACCTGCGACGCGCGGCCCAACGCGTAATCGGTGTCTCCGTACCGGGTCAACACGTTCGCCGGCGTCGGTGAGTCGGTCTTCTTCAGGACGACGTTCCGTCCGGCCGCCGCCGTCACCTCCGACACGCATGGGCCGTTCGCCTGTCCAGCCTGATCGCACGTGCCGGGGCGCGTACCGCAGTAGCAGCTCTGCGTGTCACCCATGGCGTTGCACGTCCCCGATCGCATGCACGCCGAAACCGTCTGGCAAAGCGAGTACCCGGTTGGATCGCTCGTCTGGATGGTGCAGCAACCTTCGATGCCCGTCTGGAAAGCCGCAATGCAGGTCGCACAGGCGGCTGCCTGCGCCTGCGGGATGTTCGTTTCCATGCAAGCCGTTCCGCCGCCGCCGCCGCTGCCCGTCGTTCCGGCCGCACCGCCCGAACCGCCTCTTCCCGCGGAGCCCATCGAGCCCGCGGTGCCGGTGCCGGCCATCCCGCCGGTCCCCATGCTCCCGTTTCCGCCCGTCGAGCCGCCGGTTCCGGTCGGACTGCCGCCAGCGGTGCCACCGGTTCCCGACGCGCCCGCGGAGCCGCCGTCGGAAACGCCGCCGTCTTCGGCGGGCTGACAGAGAAAGGGTCCGGAAATCACCGTCGAACACGAATCGTCGGCGACGGTCAGCGTGATTTCGATGGAGCCGTTCTTGGTGCAGGTGAACGTCGTCATCGGCGCGTTGGCGTCCGATATCGTGCCCGACGACGCCATCCACGCGTAGGTGATGGGATCGCCGTCTTCATCCGATGCGGTCGCCGTCAGCGAGACGGGCTGACCGACCGAAGCGTGGTCAGGAGAGGCGACGAAGACGACCACAGGACAATGGTTGTACTGGCCGTGGATCCGGGCGCCACCACCATCGGGCGCAACGGCGTTGATGGTCGGATAGGTGCGGCGCGGCTTGGTACAGCCGAAGGAGGCAACCACCGCGAGCATCGCCAAGCTGGTGACGCCCCTC
>DATMZL010001530.1:0-2402 GCA_035607075.1 Polyangia bacterium | reverse complement strand
GGACGGCAAACCGATCGCCGAGGCCGTCGTGTCGTTTGGAGGGCAGTCGCGTGCGCGCGTCGCCACCGATCCGGACGGCAGCTTCCAGAGCGCGCCGTTGCCACCCGGGACCGCCGACATCACCGTCGCTGCGGCCGGGTTCGAACCGGCCACCGGCAAGGCCACCATCGCCGCCGGCGTCGCCTCGACTGTCGAGGTCGCGCTGGTCGCCAGGGTCGTCAACGGCAACCTCCGCGGCAAGGTGTCGGATCGCGGCGGCAAGCCGATGATGGCGACGATCCGCTTCAACGGACCGAACCCGGTCGAGGCGCGCACCGACACGACCGGGGCGTACTCGGCGGTGCTGCCCGCCGGTCCTTACCGTGTTCAGGTCGAGGCGGCTGGGTACGCTGGCAAGGAGTTTCCGCTGGAGATCACGGCCGGGCAGGATCGCGAATACGACGTGACGATGCGGCCGGCAAACGCCGACGTGACCCTGACACCGACCGCCGTCGTGCTGCGCGTGCCGATCAAGTTCCGCGCCGGCGCGCCCAAGTTGTTGCCGCCCATCAAGACGGAGCTTGAGGGGGTCGCCGACGTCCTCGCCGACCACCCCGAGATCAAGACCCTGCGCATCGAGGCGCACTGGAGCGGGGCCGGCAAGGGCAAGGGCGGCGACGCCGCCAAGAAGCTGACGGAGAAGCAGGCCGCGGCCATCAAGGAGTACCTGGTCTCGAAGGGCGCGCCCGCGGACCGGATCGAGACGGCGGGGAGGGGGGGCGAGGCGCCCCTGGTACCGAACCTGGGCCCCGCGAACCAGGCCAAGAACCGCAGGGTCGAGCTGGTCGTCGTCCAGTAACGCCGCCCGGCCGCCGGTCCGAGCGGACGGACTCGGGCATGGCTATAATGGAGGCATGCCAATGCAGGTGCCTCCCGCTGTCGCCGCGCTGTCCGCGCGGCTGAACCAGATCGGCTTCGAGCGAACGCGACGGGCGCTGGCAGCGCTGGCCCTGAGCGTGTTCTTCAGCCTCTACCTCCTGTTGTCGCTGAACGCGCCGGACGGCTTCGGCCGGGTGTTCCTGGCCCTGGCGGCGCTGTACGGCGTCGCTTTCGTCGGCGTGGTGGCGGAGTGGTTCTGGGGGCGCTGGTTCGCGAGCGGGCTGGCCTGGTCGGGGGTCATGATCGCGGTCGGCGCGCTGGTGCTGGTGGGCTGGGCGCCGGCGCTGGCGATCTACGGCGGAATCCACCTGCTGGTGCTGGTCCCGCTGATGGGTAAGAAGATGGCCGCGCACTACGAGCTGCAGGAGGCCTGGCGCGCGAAGTACAAGATGGACGAGTTCGGCGTCGCCCGGCTGCAGAAGACGATCACGCGGTCAGCGGCATCGCTGCCCAGCCTGATCATCTGGGCCCTCGCGCCGAAGGACGGGGATCAGGCGCTCGCGACTGTCGGTGGCGTCGCCGCCCTGGCGTTGGCGCTCGTGGGCCTGCGCGGCGTCGTCAAGACGCGGAGCTGGGGCGTGCTAGCTATCGGCGGCGCCGTCGCGCTGGCCGTCGCAGGGGCGACGTTCCTTGCGCCCAGCTTTAGCTACGCGGGCCTGGTTCACGCCTCGCCGGCGACCCTGCTCGAGACGTGGACGGCCGGAGCGCCGAAGCTCGCGGCTGTGTTGCTGGCCGCGGCGGTGCTTCCGTTCGTTGGTCCGGTTGCCCGGTTTCTGCGCCGGGCCGCGTAGCGGCGCGGACTCACCCGAACCCCTAACCCTCTCCCCGCTGCGCGCGGGCGAGGGATCCGGAGGCGCGCTCAGGCTGCTAGCAGAGAGAGCGGCTGGAGCGCATCTCAGAAATAGCTGCACACCCGCGCTTCG
Organism: Polyangia bacterium; assembly: GCA_035607075.1. Lineage (GTDB taxonomy): Bacteria > Myxococcota_A > Polyangia > Fen-1088 > Fen-1088 > JADGRB01. The sequence goes on along the minus strand of DATMZL010001530.1, from coordinate 561 downwards.
CGGGAGCAGCTAGGCGCTTTCGGGCTTGGCGGCGGCGGTGTCGGCGTCCTTCGCGACGGTGATGCGCATGCCGTAGAAGGACCGCCAGACGAACACGACGGCGCAGGCCAGGAAGAAGCCGGCCAGTGCGAGGCTCTTGGGCCGGCTCATGCCCACGGCGATCTCGACGGCGAGCAGGCCGAACAGCGTCGTGAACTTGATGATCGGGTTCATCGCGACCGACGACGTGTCCTTGAACGGGTCGCCGACGGTGTCGCCGACCACGGTGGCGGCGTGCAGCTCGGTTCCCTTTTCCTTCAGGTCGACCTCGACCAGCTTCTTGGCGTTGTCCCAGGCGCCGCCGGCGTTGGCCATGAAGATCGCCTGGAACAGGCCGAAGAGCGCGATCGAGATCAGGTAGCCGATGAAGAAGAACGGCTCGAGCAACGCGAACGCCAGGGTGCTGCAGAACACCACCAGGAAGATGTTGAACATGCCCTTCTGGGCGTACTGCGTGCAGATCTCAACCACCTTCTTGCTGTCAGCGACGAAGGCGGTGGCCGCACCGTCCAGGCGGATATT
>DATMZL010000237.1:0-2391 GCA_035607075.1 Polyangia bacterium | reverse complement strand
CGCCCCGCGTCGGTGCCGCCGTGGTCGGCGTTCCCTTCCACGTGGACGACGTCTCGCCGGCATCGCGCCTGCGTCCGTACGTAACGCCGTCGCTCGACCTGGGATTGGTGCGTTCCAGGCCGCTGGCGGCGACGTACGTCGTCGTCGTGGTCGTGGTGGTCGTCGTCTTGGAGCCGCCCGCGCAGCTTCCGGCCGACGCGGACTTCGCAGGCGCGTCCGCCGCCTTCGACGACGAATTGGATGACGGCGCGTCGGGCGTCGCGGTCTTCGCGGTGTCCGTCTTTGCAGTGTCCGTCTTTGCAGTGTCCGTCTTTGCGCTGTCGGGCTGCTTCCCGCTCAGGATGTCCGTGAGCTGCTTGAGAACATTGAGCAGCGCGTTCATGTCCATCGGCTTTGCTGTCGTGGGCGGCGGCAGAGGCTCGAGATGCTGTGCGGCCCGTTGGAGACTCGCCAACATCGGGTTCTGGGCCTGAGGCGTTTGCTGCTGCGCGCCCTTCGTTGCCTGCGGCAGATCCTTCACTGCTTGCATTCCGAGCTGCGCCGCCCCGAGGAGGTTCCCCGTCTGCAGGTCGAAGAGCGCCCCCGCGGTGTCGCCGAGGACGTGCATGTTCTGCGGCAGGACGCTGTTGAGCCCCTGCTTTATCCAGTTGCCCGGATCGAGCATCTTGGTGATCTGGCCGAGGCCACCGAGGTTTCCGAGACTATCGAACATTCCCATGACAAATCTCCTTCACGCTGCTGCGTGCGAATCGGTGTTGTTGTTAGAGTCGTTGTTCGCGTTCTCTTGCGCGGCGATCTCGGCGCGCAGCTCGCTGCGCATGATCAGCAGCTTCGGCTCGTCGGGCTCGTAGGCGAGACCGCGCTCGAGCAGCTCGACGGCCTCGTGCGGGCGTCCCAGCTTCCGCAGGGTCGCCGCGTACAGCGAGTACGACCACCAGTACTTGTGGTCGGCGGCGACGAGGCCGCGGCACAGCACCTCGACCTCCGGATACCGGCCAATCTGATAAAGCTGGTAGGCCGTCGCCATGACGGCGTCGAGCGCCTCTTCGGGGATCCCGAAGATGGAGCGCATCGTGTTCTCTTCGAGAAACTTACGGGCGTTCGCGGACAGCTGCGGTTCGGGCTGGGCGGGCATCGGAGCCTCCTTTTGGCGAGTCCCTTTCCGGGACGTGGAGGCTTCGGCCACGCGCGCGTTCGGTTGCGCGAAATTTCACAAAGAACAAAAAAAACCCCGGTGGGCTCGCGCCGACCGGGGTTCAATTTCAGATGACGATGTGAATAGAAGACTACGCGGAGAAGATGCGATCCAGCTTCTCTTCGATCTTCACTTCCTTCGACTTCGTCGCGACCGCGATCTCCTTGATCAGCAGCGTGCGCGCCGTGTCCAGCATCTTGCGCTCGCCGAACGACAGCTCCTTGTCGCCCTTCAGCCGCTGCAGGTCGCGCAGCACCTCGGCGATCTCGAACACCGACCCCGTCTTGATTTTCTCCATGTACTCCCGGTAGCGGCGGTTCCAGGTCTGGCCCTCGACCGCGACCTCGCGGCTCTTCAGAATCGCGAACACCTCGTCCACCTCGTCCGCGCGAATCAGCTCGCGCAGCCCGACCGCGCCCGCATTGCGCGTCGGAATCATGATCTTCATGCCGTTCTCGAGAATCTTGAGGATGTAGAACGTCTGCTTGTTCCCGGAGATCTCACGCGTCTCGATACCGACAATCTGCGCCACACCGTGAGCCGGATAGACGGCCAAGTCACCCACTCTGAACGTCGGCTCCATGACTAAGATGACTCCTTTGTGTTGACGGCGGTTTTCAAGGCACGCGAACTCTATCACGCCCGATGAGCCGAATCAACGCCCTTACTCCCCGTTACCCGCGTGTTTTGCCGCGGTTTTCGACATTTTTTGCGTTTGGTTGCGACGGGAAATTGACGCGGCTCAGGTTACGGCGCGGCGCAGAAACTCCAGGATTGCCGCCGCCGCAAAGCCCGTCCCGCCCTTTGCGATGTGGCCGTACTCCTTGCTCGTGCTCGACGGACCGGCAATGTCGACATGCACCCAGGGAACACCGCGCACGAACTCTTGCAGAAAAAGGCCGGCCGTCAGCGCGCCGCCCCAACGTTCGCCCGTGTTCTTGAAGTCGGCGACTTCGGACTTCAGCTGCTCAGCGAGCCGCGGCGGCAACGGCAACCGCCACATGTCCTCGCCGGCGCGCTGGGACGCCTCGAGCAGTTCGTTCGCGAGCGCGTCCTGATTGCTCATGACGCCGGCCGTGTTTGGGCCGAGCGCAACCATGCACGCGCCCGTGAGAGTCGCGAAGTCGAGGATCGCGTCCGGTTTGAAGCGCAGCCCGAAGCTGAGCGCGTCCGCGAGCGTCAGCCGTCCTTCCGCG
>DATMZL010000242.1:0-6747 GCA_035607075.1 Polyangia bacterium | reverse complement strand
TCGTGCGGCCGCGCATCAGCACGGCGCCGCGTCCGTGCTCGTAGGCCTGGCGGATGCCGTTGCGCCCGTAGATGAAGCCGCCGGTCGGGAAGTCCGGCCCGGGGATGATCTCCATCAGCTCTTCGGTCGTGATGTCCGGCTTCTTCGAGAGCGCGATGGTCGCGTTGATGACCTCGGTGAGGTTGTGGGGCGGGATGTTCGTCGCCATGCCGACGGCGATGCCGGCGGCGCCGTTGATTAGCAGGTTGGGGAAGCGCGCCGGCAGGACGACCGGCTCGGTCTCCTTGTCGTCGTAGTTGGGCTGGAACTCGACGGTCTCCTTGTCGATGTCGGCCAGCAGCTCGCCGCCGATCTTCTGCATCCGGCACTCGGTGTACCGGTACGCGGCGGGCGGATCGCCGTCGACGGAACCGAAGTTCCCTTGTCCGTCGATCAGCATGTAGCGCATGTTGAAGTCCTGCGCGAGGCGCACCAGCGCGTCGTACGCCGCCGTGTCGCCGTGCGGGTGGTACTTGCCCAGCACGTCCCCGACCACGCGCGCGCACTTGATGTAGGAGCGGTTCCAGGTGTTGTTGAGGCCGTGCTGCGTGTAGAGGATGCGGCGATGGACGGGCTTGAGCCCGTCGCGCGCGTCGGGCAGCGCGCGCGAGACGATGACGCTCATGGCGTAATCCATGAACGCCGACTTCATCTCCTCCTCGATCGCGATCGGGATGCGGTTACCACCTGCCGGTGGACTCGGGGGGGGCGGTGCTGCGCCGTCGGCGCTCATGGGTCGGATCCTCTCGGGCTCAGTTCTTGGCCATGGTGCCGGTGAAGTGCATCGTGCACGACCCGGAGCCGGCGCTTGTCATGTAGTTATAAGGAAGGTCGGCCGCCAGAGTGCCGCTCTGACCATTGATGGGCGTGAGCGTGAACAACATACCGCGCCAGGTATACGTGACCGGCGGGGTGACGGAGGTGTCGGTCGCGCTGCAGGACTGCCCCGACCTGATCACCGTCGAGTCGCCGGCCGTGGCAACGTCGAGATTCCAGTCGCAGTAGTAGTGCGTCCGCAGCGCCGCCTGGCCGCCCGTCATGACCGTGAACATCTCGCCCAGGCCCGACCATTCCTTGGTCTCGGTGAAGCCGTCGGGGGTGCAGTTGATCGTGCGCGTGCTCGGGGCGACGAAGCTCCACGTGCCGAGGAACTTGTCCACGGCCCCGCCGCCGCTACCCGTCGTGCCGGCGCTGCCCGTCGTGCCGGCGTGCCCGGCGGCGCCGCCCGCCTTCTCGCACTTGTCGACCACGCACGTGTAGCCTTCCGGGCAGGTGCCTGCCGGGCTGCACTTCAGCGTGCCCGAAGCGGGGCTGGGGGAGTAGCCGCAAGCGGCCGCGACGACCAGAGCGAGCGCGGTCGCCACCGTGGCGCGTGAAATGTTGGTACGCATGGTCAAAACGCGATCCGGAGTGTGGCGCCGCCGAACGTCGATCGGCCGGGAGCGACCGTAGGTGCGAACGAGACGCGCCAGGTGGTCGTCTCGGCGGCGCTCACGTGCTGGCCGTAGAACCAGAGGCCCGCGCCGCCAGCGACCGCCAGCGCGCCCAGGCTGTAGAAGACCCACTGCATCGTCTCGGCCGACTTGCCGCGATCCTCGACGGCGGGATCGAACGCCATGCCGCCCACGGCGGCGTCTTCGATGTCGCTCGACGCCTTGACGGCCCGGCGCCATTCGACGATCCCCAGGACGACCATGACCGCGCCGGCGCCGGCGGTCGCCAACCCCGCGATGCGGAACTTGCGACCGGGATCGGACGTGGCCTCGGGAGGCGGCTGCGTGAAGCCGCCGGGCGGGGGCGGCGTGTAGCCGGGCGGCGGCGGCCCCGTCGTCGGGGGCGGAACGACGACGTTCGGCTCCGTGCCGGTTGGTGGCGGCGTCGTCGTGTTCGTCGGGGGCGGCGTGGTGTTCGTGGGCGGCGGCGTGGTGTTCACCGGCGGCGGCGTCGTTCCGCCGCCCGTCCCTTTCTGGGCGGCCAGCTGCTCCTCCGTCTTGATCTTCTCTTCGATGTCGGCGCGGTTCGCCGCCTTCGGGACATAGCGCAGGTACGTCTTGTAGAAATGCAGCGCCTGCTCGTGGTTGCCGGCTTGCCGGTACGACTGCGCCAGGTTGTAGAGGAACGCGGGATCGTTCTTCAGCTGGTAGGCCGCCTCGAACTCCTTGATCGCCTCGTCGTAGCGGCCGAGATCGTAGAACGACGTCCCCTTGTTGTAGTGCTCCTTCGCGGCGACCTTGGGGTCGGTCGCTTGCGCCTGCGCCAGCGCGGGCGCAGCGGAGAGCAGCAACGCCCCCAGGACAGCGCCGGAGACAGCGGCAAGCGTGGATAAACGGCCTCGAAACCCGTCGGACATGAAGCCCGCATTATCGCCCAAACCCTCTCAGGCGCGAAGCGGAAGCGGTCACTTTTCAGCCCCCGGGCGCGGGTAACGTTCACCCCTGGCAGAAGGTGGTCAGCGTGGGTTGGGTGTTCCCGTCAGCGCAGGTCTCGGCCTCGCCCAGGCACTGTCCGTTCTGGCAGGTGCGAATGAGAAATCGCCCATGACCGGCCGCGCAGGCGCAACAGATCTGCGCGCAATCCTGGCCGCTGGTGCAGGTGGTGCCGGGCGCCCCTCCTGGTTCGAGCGTCGCCGGGCACGCGCAGGCGGAGGTGACGATCTCGCTCGTCCGGAACCTGCCGTCCGACGAGCCCCCGCCCGTCGACGCGTTGAACGGTGCGGCGACGCACGCGCCGCCGCAGGCGCGGAAAGCCGCGCTCTCGGCATCGCAGCCGACGACCTTCGAGTCCTCGTCGATGCAGACGCTGCCGTTGTCGATGCACATCCGCTGCGCGCACTGCACCATGGCGCAGCTGCCGCAGGTGAGCGCCGCTTTCCAGGCGTCCAGGCATTCCGGCGGGAGCGTCTGCGGCGCCATCGACGCGTGGCATTGGTTGACGCAGGTCAGGAAGTCCGTCGGCCAGGTGCAGGCCGTCGCGAACAAGTGCCGGCAGTAAGACACGCACAGGTCGTCGCCCGGCGGGCAGCCGTTCGCGCTTCCGGTCGCGGAGGGACCGCAACCCGCCAGGCCCGCCAGCAACAGAGGGACGAGCGAAAGTGCGCGCGCCTGTCCCGAATCACGCCACCGCATCCGCGCTCCTTGGTTAGGAGAGAAGCGTACCGCGGATGGCTGGGCCGGTCATTTCTTGCAGGTGACTTCTTCGGCGGGGAGCCACTTTCCGTCGGGCGCGCGCAGCTCCAGGAAGTGGGTCCACTCCTTGTCGCCCTTCTTCGTGAACGTGTGGTGGAAGGCGATACGCCCCATCGGGCCGGACAGCTCGCCGGTCCAGACCAGCTTGTCGCCCTCCCAGCCGGGCGCGCTGGCGGTGTCCCATTCGCCGTGGTTGCCGGAGGCGGCGCGCACGAAGCGCTTCGTTCCCTGGTCGTAGCCCCAAAGGCCGTTGACCTTCAGGCCCGGATGCTCCTTCGTCTTCTTCTCCTCGTAGGCGAACGACTGCCAGAAGTTGTCGACGATCAGCTTGCCCTCCGCCGTCGCCTTCAGGCCGTGCTCGGTCGGCGACAGCGGGCTCGCGAACGCCTTGCCGTCGCACCTCCACTTGCCGAGGAACACCTTGAACGTGTCGAGCTCCGCGGCGGGCTTGGGCGCGGCAGGCGGCGTCGCGGGCGCGGCGGCGGCGGTCGCGGGCGGCTTGGCGACGGGTTGCGGCTGCGCGCCGACGTTGCCGGCGGCGAACACCATCGGGACCAGCAGGACAAACGCCCGAACGCTCTTCATCATGACCTCTCCCTTGGAAAAATCCGGCCCGAGACATATCAGAAAGGGCGAGGCACCCAAATCGATGATGCCGCGATCCGATCCGCGATCCGATCCCCTCGCCCCGCAGCGATCCGATCCCCTCGCCCCGCAGCGTTCCGATCCCCTCGCCCCGCGAAGCGGGGAGAGGGCTAGGGTGAGGGGCCGCCTCGCGGTTGCCTTCGCGATCCTTGCCGGCTGCGCCCACGCTGGCACCGCGCCACACCCGCCGCCCGCGCCGTCCCCCGACGCGACCAAGGCGTACCTCACCCGCCTTCTCGCCGGCGATCGCCCCGCAATTGCTGCCGGCTTTTCCGCTGCGCCCGCGATCGACGATCCCTCCGCTCGCGCCGTCCGCGGCGCCGACGCGCTCGATCGGTTCGTCGCGGAGCGCCACGCCTGGCTGACCGCGCGCGGCGCGCGCCTGGCGTCGTCGGGCCCGATCACGCGGGCCGCCGGCCGCACCGTCGTCGAGGCCGTCATTCACTTGCGCCAGGACGGCCGCGACATCGACCTGCCGATCGCCGTCGTCGGCGACGACGCGCCCGGCGGCCGCGTGCGCGCGCTCCGCGTCTACCACAGCTTCTGGCCGCTGGAAGGCGGGCACCGCGTTCGCCCACCGCTGCTGCAAGGCGATCCGAACGCGCGCGTCACCGGCGCCGTCGCCGACTACCAGCGCGCACTCGCCGCCGGCGACGTCAACGCGATCGTCGCGACCTTCGAACCGGACGGCTACTTCCGCGAGCCGTCCGGCGAGCCCTGGGTCCACCGCGGGCAAGCCGAGCTGCGCAAGTTCATGACGCAGATCCTGGGCGCCGGCGGCATCGGCATCGAGCACGCCACCGTCACCGACGACGGCAAGATCTGCGCGATCGAGTTCAACGCCGTCCGCTTCGGCAAGCGCCCGCTCACGCCGCAGGCGGGCCTCGCGATCTACGAACGCGGCCCCAGCGGCCGCCTCCGCGCCGCCCGCATCTACGACGACGTCAACGTCGAGGTGCTGCAGCAGCAGTAACGGCGCCTCGCGATGCGGGAACGGACGTTTCCTGCAGATAGTTGGTTGTTAACCGAAGACCACGCGCGTTCTTAAAGATAGGAGGTCTCGCGTGGTCCATCCCTGCGGTGGTGGGGTCGGCCGACCCTTGTCTTTCGTCTTCTTGATCGGTGCCCTTTCGGCTGGATTCGGAGGATGCCGAAAAGCGTCCCTGCCGGATTTCGGTTCGGCGGTCTTGGCCCCGTCCCAGGTCGAGCAGCGTCTGTCGGCCTTGAGCAACGTCTGTGCGAACGCGACCAATGGCACGACATGCGACGACGGGGACGTCTGCACGCAAGGCGAGACGTGCCAGTCGGGCGTGTGCCAGGCAACGGCGACCTATCCAACCGTCTTGGATCTGCCCATCGACGACCTCGGCGGGACCGGAATCGCGACCAACGCCACCGACGTCAATGCTACCGGGACCGTCGTCGGTTACTCGCTCGCTCCCGACTACGCACGTCATGCCTGGCGGTGGACTGCTCCCGGGCCCGTGGCCAATCTGGAGGCGGAGCTGGGCTTGAGCCCGCCGAGCTCCGCGCAGGCGATCAACGATTCCGGAACCATCATCGGTTACCAGACGCTGTCCGACGGTGCGCACGCGTTTCGCTCCGGTGCAGCCGGCGTCGAGGACGTCGGTAACATCGGCGACGGTACGAGCGCATGGAGCTGGGGCGAGCATCTGCGAGGTACGTACCCGACCAGCATCAACAGCGGCGGAGATTTGGTCGGTAATTTCGTCGTGTCGGGCACCGTCCATGGCTTCCGCTCCGTTGATGGCGTGCCGATTGAAGACGTCGGCACGCTGGTCTCGGGCGGGACGACCTTGCTGTACGGCATCAGTGAATCCGGCACGGCCGTGGGCAGCTCATGGGCGCAAGCGGCTGTTCCTTCGAGCGATCGCGCGGTCCTGTACGACAACCCGTTCGTCGGGCTGGTCGACCTGAACGACGTCGTCGCCAATCCCATCGACGGGTTCACGCTGGCCGCCGCCACCAGCATCAGCGGCGACTACATCGCCGGCTGGGGCGTGCACGACGGCCAGTTCCGCGCCTTCCGATTGAAACGCGTCGGCGTGCTCTACGAGCTCGACGAGATCACCGGCGGCTGGGTGTCGGGCTGGGCCTGGGACGTCAACGCGTCGGGCGACGTCGTCGGAGCTGGCGGCATGAACGCGCAGGAGTACGCCCTCAACATTGGCCGCGCATTCGTCTTCACCGACCAGCTCGGTTTCAAGAGGCTCGACGACCTCATCCCCCAGGATTCCGGCTGGACCTTGGGCGCCGCCTACGCGATCAACGCCTCCGGCGAGATCACAGGCTGGGGCCGCCGCGCCGGTTACGGCCCGGCGTCGCATCCGTTCCGTTTGAAGTTGCCGCCCGGCGAGGCGGCGACGTGTCAGGCGCGCAACGTCTGCGGCGCCGGCGACAGCGACTCGATCTGCCTGTACCTGGACGGCGTCGTCCCGGTCGACGGGCATTTCGTCGCGGTGTTCGGATTCGACAACGGGGCGTCGACGAGCGTGCACCCGACCATCAACGAGGTGCGCCGCTACGACAGCGCTCACCCGGCGGGGGCGCTGGTCCCGAATCCACAGCCCGCACCGCCGGCGAACTTCCTACCGGGTACGCGCACGGGTGCCTTCCTGCCCACGTTGAACGCGGGCGAAAAGGTCGCATGGACGGTCGGCAGCGAGACGGTGACGGCCGATGCGTCCGCGAGCCCGCACCTCGAGCCGGTCACGTTCGGTACGACCGGAATCGCCGTGGAGATCGCGGGACAACGGATCGTGATCAGGCCTGATATCGGATCGCCGACCCCGCAAGGAGAGCCGCAGCCCGGGGCGCCGTTCAACGGCGCGCTCACGGGCATGTTCGCGGTCAGCCC
>DATMZL010001205.1:0-2442 GCA_035607075.1 Polyangia bacterium | reverse complement strand
CCCCCTGGCTGTTGTACGTGAGGCTCAAATTCGGAGCTATGCCGTTAATCCCCGGCGGAACCGCGATCGGAACCGTGTACGTCGCCGCACCCGTTGGACTGATGCCGAGCTGTGCCGGAATCGAGCCGTGGTATTCGTCGCCGAACTGTGGCGGGTCCTGCACGTTCGGTTCCGCCGTCGGAACGCCGGCGTACGGATCGGTGCCGGGCTTCAAGACGATCGTCGCACCCGCGACGACGACGCCGAGCCCGCCGCCGTTCATAGGCACGGACGGAAGCTTGCGGCTCGACGCGGAAGCGGTCACGGTCTCGCCGTTGATAGTCCACGTGAGGGTGTGGCCGGCGTCGAAAGTCGGCAGGTACGCGCCCGAATGCGTTCCTGACGGCAGCAGCGTCGGCGGGGCGGGCTGCGGGTTCGGGACCAGCGTGCCGTCGAAGCGCACCTGGTTGACGCTGGGCCGGACGCTGGCCATCGAGGCGTTGTCGAAGCCGAACACCGCCACGAAGTGCCCGGGCGATGTCTCGACGACGCCGTCCGAGTACAGGCAGATCGCGTCGCCGTCGCCGCCGCCGCACACGCCGCGCGATTCGCAGGTCGCGGTGCGCGCGGTCGGCATTTGCAGGCGGACGGCGCGCTGTCCGGTGGTCGCCGAGCTGAAGCCATAGCCCGCAATCGCGCCCGCGTCGTTGATGGCTTCTGCCTCCCGTAGGTCCCAGGTGAGGTCGGGATTCAGCGCAACCATGTCGTTGAGCCGCTTGTAACCAAGCTGATCGGTGTACACCCACGCCGACTGCACGCCGTTCAAGTAGCCCGATCCAACGACGTCGCCCTCGACGTTGACGTCAAGCGGCCATTGACTCCCCCAGCCCAGGTCGATCTCGTCGATCGCGTGCGTGGAAAGATTCAATCGGTAGTAACGCGAATATTCGTTGTGCACGCCCGAGCCGATCACGAAATCTCCGCTGATCTTCATCGCGGTGATGAGCACCCACCCGGACAGCGGATCGACGTAGTCGTTCAGGTCGACGAGCCCGACGAAGACGTTGTCGTACATCACGGCGTGAGCAGCCCACGACGGATCCACGGAGTAACCCACGGCAGCGCCCGTCTCCGAGATCCCTTGCATGATCGTCAAGGGACCACCGCGGCTGCCGACGTCCTCGATGCCGGGGCCATCCGTCCACCGATACCCGTGCGTCGTGCCGCCGTTCGTGTAGTACCCGACGAACTGTCGGGCGTTGTTGATGTCGTAAGCGACGGAGCCGTGGACACTACCGTTATTGCTCGGTCCGACCGATCCGTCGCCGATGAGGCCGAAGTCCTCCAGACCGGAACTGCTGTACCGAAACGCGTGTGTGCCGTTCGCTTGCGTCTGGTAACCGACCATCGAATTGAAATCGTTGATGGCCTCCATCGAGCTCGGCGAGCCCAGACCGAGGGCCGCTCCCATGTCGCCGGTCGTTCCCGGGCCGTTCGACCTCCAGGCGTGCGCCTGGCCGGTGGAGATTGTGGCTATCCCGACGGTGGTCCCGGAGGCGTTGATGCCGCGGGCGATCACCTGGGTGCCGCCGAGTGAGGCCAGGTCGTCGGGAACCAGGTTCCGGACGACCGGGACGTTGGTCGGCGCCGTGCAGGTCCCAGACTGGCACGTTTCACTTTGCGTGCAGAGGTTGCCGTCGTTGCAGGCCGTGCCGTTTGGCTTGTTGAGGCTGACGCAGCCCGAAGCCGGTACGCACGTCGCCGTCTCGTGACACGAGTTGGGCGTGGTGCAGACGAGCGGGTTCGAGCCGACGCAGACGCCCGCCTGGCAGGCGTCGGTCTGCGTGCAGAGGTTGTTGTCCGTGCACGCGCTGCCGTCAGGGTGCAGCGGGTGGACGCACGGATCGGCCGCCGTGTAGTACGACCAGATCTCCGCCGGCGTCAGCGCGCGCTGGTAGGCGACCACCTCGTCGATGGTGCCGTGGAAGCCGTTGATCTGCTGCGTGGGTCCGGCGAAGTTGGTGAGCATGCAGCCGACAGCGAACGTCGTCTCGATCTCATCGAGCTCGCCCCCGAAGTTGTCCATCTCGAAGGCTTGCTTGCCGTTGTAGTAGACGATCAGATTGGAGCGATCGTAGACGACGGTGACGTGCGTCCACTGGTTCCGGTTCGCGAAGCCGTTTCCGCCCGGGTAACCGATGTTCGTGTTTCCGTCTCTCAGGTAGGTCCCGGTGATCCCGGGGCCAGGCGCTTCTTCGTTGGGGCACATCGTGCCCATCGAGTAATCCCAGCCCTTACCCACGACGGTTTGCCAGTTGCTCGGGCAGATGTACTGGTCCGAGGGGCTGATCCAGGCCATCAGCGTGAAGACGTCGTCCATCATCCGCGCTTCGGGCCAGAGCTGATTGCCGTTGTTGTCCCAGACCGGCCGGGTCATGCAGGCGGAGCCGTCGAACTTCATGC